>JBAXCM010000122.1:0-10545 GCA_037141475.1 Verrucomicrobiota bacterium
GCAATGCCGGCGTCTCCGCCGTTACCGCCCTTACCACCATTGGTGGAGTTCGATCCGGTGCCGCCCTTACCGCCCGCACCGCCCTCACCGCCTGCACCGGCGTTACCGCCGGCACTGCCGTCCGTCTCGTTCGCGGCGTTAAAGCCATTACCGCCCTGGCCGCCGACCCCGCCCGCGCCACCGTCGGTCGCAAGGCCCTGGGTCCCGTCGTTACCCGCCGTGGTGCCGGTGCCTGGGGCGGCACCGCAAGGCTGCTAACTGCCGCAGCCGGCAGAGGTGCCACTCGCAGTCGGCGCTTCGGTCCATCCGAAATAAGAATGCCGTCGGCGACCAGTCGCTCCAATGCCTGGCGCAGCGTATGGCCGCTGACTTGAAGGGTTTCGCAGAGCATCCGGGTGCTGGGAATCCGGCCGCTCCAGCGGCCCTCCGCCAAGGCCAGCAATAAGTGCTCCCTAGCAAGATCGGAGGTGGATTTCTTCAGGATTGGATTCATGAGACATGAAGCGCTGCGGCAAACATTGCCGCAGATTTTGCGTGGTTTCAAGTTTGCATCTGGTCATTTTCCACTCAGTTTAGCGGCTTCACGTATTCCAGACCTTTGCCATTTTTACCATGAAATCTAATACCTATCGGTTCGTCGCCGTTTTCGCGCCGATTCTTTTTTCCGCAGGTCCCTCGGCCCTCGCCGTGACCACCGGCAATTGGAATTATGACGGTTCCACCGCCGCCAGTAACAGTTGGAACACCGCCGGTAGTTGGACCGGTGGCATGCCCAATGGTGTGGGCGACAGTGCGGCGTTTTCCTTAAACATCACCGCAGCGCGCACCATCACTTTGGATGGTGACAAGACCGTTGGCACCCTAACCATTGGTGACCCGACGACCTCCTATTTTGGTTACACCCTGAGCACCGGCAGCCCGGCAGGAAGGCTTATTTTTGACCAGACCGGCGTCGCCAACGCGACGATGAGCCTGCCGGTCGCCGCGACCACGGTCACCAACACGATCAGCGCGCCGGTCCTGCTCAGCGACAACCTAGTGATCAGCTCTGCCATCACCTCCACCTCGGTCAATGCGCTCACGATGTCGGGCATCATTGACGACGGCGCGGGAAGTTTCTCCATCACCAAGAACAACACCTTTCTGATGACCTTGAGCGGTGCCAACACCTACAAAGGGGGCACCACCATCAATGCCGGGAAAATCACCGCCAGCAACGCCGCCTCATTTGGTACGGGGTTGGTCACTGTGGCTAGTGGCGGTCAGGCTAATTTGACCGCCACCTCGGCCAACGCGAGCAACTTTTCGCTCACCGGCACCGGTTTCACTGAAGCTGCGGGCAACCTCGGTGCTCTCCGCTACGGCAGCACCTCCGGCAATATCACAACCACTGGCACCATCACCGTCGCAGGCAGCGCACGTATCGGCGTGTCCACCGGGGCCACCGGCAACATGAACGGCACGCTTTCGGGCAGTGCTGCGCTGGAACTCAACAGTTCAGCTGCCTCGCAGGCCGGCACACTCGTGATCAACGGCAGCGCCTCGGGCTACACCGGCACCCTGACCGCCACTCAGGGTGCCCTCAAACTCGGCTCGGCCTCCGCTCTCGGAGGTAACCTGGCCATTGGGGATGCCGCCAAATTTTACAGCAACAACATCGCGGGTGACGGCACCGCCCCCATCATCAGCGGCAACCTGACCCTCGGCTCGTCCACGGGCGCATCGCTCTACGTCGATCCCTCGACCCCGAACGTGTTATCGGTGAGCGGGAATCTCGCCCTCGTCGGCTCCAATACCGTTAATCTAACATCTGTATATCCGGGCACGAGTGTCCCCCTCTTGAAGTATTCTGGCAGCGTGACGGCGGGCACCGTGGCCGCCAACCTCGTCCTGCCTGGCGGTGTTGCCACCTATCGTTCCGGAGCCGGGATCTCTACGACCGGCAGCGGTCCGTACACCGTCAATCTCACTCTCAACCCGGGGAGTGTGACATGGACTCCCGGCGTCACCACCGGCAATTGGGACACCAGTTCCACCAATTGGACGGAAGGCGTCACCACCGGCAAAGTCTATTTCAATGGTGACAATGTGACTTTCACGGAACCCAGCGCCCCGACCACCGTTACCATCGCATCAGGTACCGTGGCACCCACCAGCGTCGCGTTCACCAACACGAGCAACGGCATCACCTTAACCGGATCTGGATTGATCGCGGGGGCTCCCGCCATCAGCAAGTCCGGTGCGGGAACCGTGTCAATTAACCCCGTCATCGCAGGCTTGAGTGGTGGCACTTTCACCATGAGCGGCGGCACCCTGACCTCGACAAGTTCCACCGCGCTACCGCTCACCCTGAATGCCAGCTTGTCCGGTACGTTGACCCTCGGCAGCAGCAGTTCGTCGAACTATGGTGCCATCAACTTCACCGGGACCAGTCACACTATCGCGGACAACACCTCGATCACCTTGCCCGCCGCCACAACCTTCGGTGCCAGTTGCTCCTTGACCGGTCCCACCCAGCTAGGTGCCCATCTCACGACCTCGAACGCGGTTGGCACGAGTGGCAACGGTACGATCAGCATCGTAGGAACCACTACCCTAACCGCCAACACGACCATCAACACGGCGACTGCCTATGTCTCTAGCAATTTTACCACATTGAACGGAAACGTAACCGATGGAGCCTCGACGTTCAGCCTGACCAAGGAAGGACCGGGGGTCTTGAAACTCGTCACGGCCAACACCTACAAGGGCGGCACCATCGTCAACAACGGTTTGCTCTATGCCCAAAACGCAGCCTCGCTGGGGAGCGGTGATGTGACCATCGCCGGCAACATGACCACGGGTGCTCAAGTGCTGTTTTCGAGTGCAGGCACCGTTACCAACGCCTTCAAGATCAGCGGCGCAGGCATTCCTCTTTCTGGCCTCAGCGACACCTCGGGCGACGGGGCGATCCAACTCAATACCTCGGGCCAATCCTTCACCGGTCCCATCACCCTCACCGGCGACGCGCGAATCGCGGGCTATTTGACCGCCTCTGGCGTCATCAGCGGCAACATCGGTCAAAGCGGCGGCAGTTGCTCGCTGGATCTCGGTTCGCCTGGAGCCGCCAACGGATGCGGCACCCTCACCCTCACCGGCAACAACAGCTACGGCGGTGCCACTAGGATTTACCGCACGATCCTGCGTGGCTGGTCCAACAATGCCTTCAGTAGCGGCGCCGTGACTGTCGGCGGTGGCACGGATGTCAGCGCCACTCTGACCACCCGCTTGGAAGTGGGCACAAATATCACCCTGCCTAACAATTTTAATCTCAGCTCCGTCGGCAAGACCGACAGCACCGACCCGCCGGTTTACGGTGAAATCACCGGCTATCCTGGAGATTCTACCACCGCTTCCACAGCCATTATCAGCGGCTCGATAAACATCACCAGCACCCCCGCAATCACAAAGACGACCGCCAACGGCGGCAGCAACTTGAACGGAGGGCACTTTTCGTCGCAAGGCAATGCCACCTCCTCGGTTTTACGCCTGATGGGCGCGGTGACTTCCAGTTCCGTGCCGGTAATTGTCTCGAGCGGAATCGTTGAATTCGGCGGTGGAGGCTCATACGCCAACCTAACCCACTACCAAGGGACGATTCGCCTCGCCGCTCCCGGTGGCCTTTGCAGCAGCGCAATCCTAAGTCAGGGGAACCTTGGAGTCGCGGCAATCACAACCGCCTCGGTTCTCGACCTCAACGGCTATTCACAAACGCTCGCTGCTATATCCAAGGCCGCAAGCTCCACGAATTCTGCCTCCGTCACCAACAACGGCGGCTCCCCAGCCACCCTGACTTTGGCACCTACCGATGGGAAGATCCACGCCTATGCCGGGACCTTCGCCGGCGGCAGTTCCGCCTTGAATCTGGCCATCGGTGGCGACGGCACGTCGGTGACTTCCCTAACGGCCTCGTCGGCGTCCTTCGCAGGCACCACCAGCGTCGGCAATGGGGGTATCCTCAATCTGCCCAGTGGCGTCACGCTTGGCAATTCATCGAGTTCGGCCACTTGTGGCAACGGAGGCAAGCTCACCGGTTTGGGCACCTTCGGCGGTTCCCTCAGTCTCACCAATGGCGCCAAGATTGACTTTGACCCCTCGCTGGGGCACCTCAACGTCACCGGTAATCTAACGGTCACCGGGACTGTCACCGTCAACTTGCTTAGCACCCCTGGGACCTCGATCACCGTGTTGGGCTGCTCCGGCGCGCTCAGTGCCAATGCCGGCAATTTCGTGCTGGCCAACGCCGGGAGTTACAACTCACCGCATTTCGCCGTCGTCGGCAACTCGTTGGTGCTGACGACCGGTGCGCTGAGTCTGACGTGGACAGGCAGCGGCGGCAGCAACTGGATGGTCAACGGCAACGCCAGTTGGACCGACGGCCCGAACACGCGCTCGTTCCTCAACGGCGATTCGACGGCCTTTACCGATGGTCCCAGCAGCAATCAAACGATCTATCTCTCTGGCACGGTTCAACCCAATGCCGTAAGTTTCAATAACTCCACCCGAAGTTATACGTTCATCGATAGCGGCTCGGCGTCACTGCAGGCCACAAGCCTCACCAAGTCCGGCTCCAACACGGTGACCCTCGGTGTCCCTTTCACGGTGTCCGGCACCACCACACTTAACGCGGGCAACTTGGTGATTCAAACGCCGGATTTCGGTTCAACGCCCTTGGTCGTCGGCAACACGATTACCGGTGCCGGCACGCTCACCATCTCGGCCGGATTGAGCAACCCGGTGACCCTGTCGGGTGTCAACAGTGGTCACTCGGGCCCGCTGGTGGTTTCCAAAGCCGATTTGATCCTCTCTGGCTCCGCCGCCAGCGGCACCGGTACAATCACCCTTGGTGATGCCAATACCCAGCCGTTTGACTATCCTGAACTCACCCTCGGTGCCGGCGTGTCCATCAGTAATTCCGTGGTGGTCAACAGCTTCGACAACACTCTCATCGATGGGGCCGGTGCGATTACCGGCGCGGCCACCTTGATCAAGCGCGGTGACGGTTCACTGGTCGTGAGCAATGCCAATACATTCACCGGAGCCACCACTGTCGTCGCCGGCACGCTCAGCTGCACCGTGGCCAACGCCATTGCCAGCGCTTCGACGATCACTCTTGGCGCGCCGGACACCGACGTGTCTGACACGACTCTCGCCCTGCCCTCCACGATGGCATCGCCGTTGGTGCTCAGTTCCGCCGCCACATCTCATGCCATCCTTACTCGCAGCGGCGGCAGTGTCGCCACCCTCAGCGGCACGGTGGCTCTGAACGGGCGGGATTTGTGGCTGCAGAGTCCTTCCATCACGCTCAGCGGAGCGATTTCCGGCACCGGAAATCTGTGCATCAACAACAGTGCCTTCAGTAGCCCGGTGATCATCACTGGCGAAAGCAATTCGTTCGTCGGAGATGTAGTGGTGCTCGGTGGCTCCGTGCAAACGTCCACCGTCGGCGGCACCCACAACTGCATTCCGGACAGTTCGTCGGTGATCCTGTCGGCCGGCACAACCTTCTATGTCGGTGCCAGCGATGCGATCAACGCTCTCACCGGGCCAGCCGGTGCCACCGTGCTCCCCAGCATCAGCAGCGACGGCACCGTTGAGCTAAGCGTCGGCGCGGCCAACGGCTCGGGGACCTTCGGCGGTGTCTTGGCCAATCAATCCGGTACCAGGAAGCTCGCTTTCACCAAACTGGGGAACGGCACCGAGACGCTCACCGGCAATTCCACCGCCACCGGTGACCTGCACGCCTCCGGCGGCACGTTGCTGGTTGACGGCAATTATCCCACCCACTTCTTTGTCGATGCGGGCGCTGTCCTCGGCGGCAACGGCACGGTTGGCGCGGGAGATTTGGGAGCTGGCTCGCGATCCATTAGCGGTCATCTCGCCCCTGGCGACGGCATCGGCACTCTCACCCTCAGGGATGCTGTCAATCTCGGCAGCGGTGCCGGCCTTGACCTCCAAATCGGCAATTGGACCGGTACCACCCCAGGCGTGGACTACGATACCTTAGTGACTGCGGGTCTCGACTTTTTCGGACCCATCACGGTGAATCTCGACTGCACTGGCCTGACGAATTTCTCGGAAACTCCGCGGACCTTCGTTATTGCCACCGCTCCAACCACCATTTATCCCCCGGGCTACAATGCGACCACCCTTAACGTCACCAACTTCCCTGGCAAAGGAACCTGGACGCTTTACAACCCCGACAATCGCTCTGATTTCGGCACCTCCCTCAAGCTCTACTACACGCCGCCCAGCTACAAGGCATGGGTCAATATCTATCCCTCCTTGTACGGTGCCACGGCGCTGCCCGGTGCCGACCCGGACCATGACGGTATCTCCAACCTGATGGAGTATGTGCTCGGCGGCATCCCCACCGTCGGCTCTGAGGCGATTCTGCCGACTCAGGCGCTCAACCCGGCAAGCCTGACATTCACTTACAGTCGTGCCAGTTCCTCGCTAAACGATACCACGCAGGTTGTCGAGTGGACCAATGACTTCGTCACCTGGAACGAGATCCCCGTCGGTCCTGCCAGTGCCGACCCGGTGACCATCATCGCAAATGGCAACGCTCCGGACACCGTCATCGTCACCATTCCCCGCTCCAGCGAGCTCAATGGCTTGCTCTTCGCCCGTTTGAGAGTGTCATCGCCTTGACCTTGTTCGTGCCAGGCCATGATGGATTCCTGACCACCACGGGGTTCCGGTGAGCCAATCGACGAGTGCGGGCACTGCAATGGCTTCATACCAGCCGGTGATCCATTGGGTGCGCCAAACGAAGTGGGTCCACACTGCCGCCACGCAAGGCCGGTAGCGGCCGATGACGAGCCATTTGGCAAGCATGCAGAAGAGCACCAACGCGAGTTGCAGGAGGAGATATATTAATGTTAGATATATGCAGCCTGTGAACCAGTCGCCCAGCCACGAGATGGCGGCATGGAACCAGACCACATAGGAGATGGTTAGCACGGTGGGAGGGCCCAGGATGCGCAGGACATCGCAGGTGCTGCGGCCGAGCAAGCGCCACCATGCCGGATGAAACGTGAGGGTATCGGCGGCCTCTAGGGTTTCGCGGCCGGGCAGATCGAATGCAGGCACACCGAGGCAATCGCGGGTGACCTCGGGGGTCGTCGGGCACGAATAGACGCCGAGCAACACGCCATCGTGAAGAGTGGAGCCGGATGGCAAAACCGCGCCGTTGCCGACAAATGAGCGGTTGCCGACAACGGTGGGGGACATACGCATTTCACCGCAGGCATGGTTTGCAACGCCCACTGCCGCGAGGTCGGCAACGAAGCATTCCTCGCCCAAAGTCAGTTGCGTGGGATCGAAGTGACTCAGCGTCGAGATTTCCGAATTGCGGCCCATCGTGCCATCGGGCAGCAGGATCAAATTGGCGTCGCGCACCGACAAGCGCAGGTGAGGCAGGGCGTGGCCGAGGGTGACGGGTTGGTTGCGGTGGAGCCCGCCGATGGTCGCACTGACGGTGATCTCGGTCGGGCCATAGGCGTTGAGCATGCGGATGCCCGGCAGTGCCCATCGGTTGGCCAACTCGGCGGGACAGGCCTCGCCACTCACCACCAATTGCCGCAATTCAGGCCACGGCTTGCCCAATGTCGCCAGCACCGTCGGTACCACACACAGCACCGTGATGCGCTCGGCACGCAGCAATTCGTCAAGCTCTTCAGCCACCGGCTGGAGCGTCCGCTCACTGGCAATTAAGGTGGCTCCGGCCGCCCACGCCGGCCAGATTTCCTCGATCGCAAAATCAAAGCTGAGGCTCACACCTTGATAGACCCGGTCGTTGGCCCCGACCTGATAGACGGGCAAGGCGGCCTCGAGAAACGCGCAAATGTTCCCCTGTGAGATGGGCACGCCTTTGGGTCGGCCGCTGCTGCCGGACGTGTAGAGGACGTAGCATTCTTGCTCCGGGTCGTTATCCGGCACAGCTCTCATTGTCTCGAAACTGAAAAACGTCCCGCATCGGCCGCAGCCAGCTTGCACGTCATCAAGGATGATTAACGAGCCGATTTCACGGGCAAAATCCACCAATTCTTTAAACCACCGCGATGATGCCACGTTCAATCCACCCTCACCTTGGACACTCTCCAACAAAAATGCCGCCGGGGCCTCGAACCCGCTGCTAGGGTCGGTGAGATACTTGCGGATCAATTCCATCGTGTTGAGCGCAGGGCCGAAATACCCATCATACGGCAAGCGGATGACATCCCTTTGCAGAACTCGACGCAGTGGCAGGCGATTTTCTCGGCCCGGTAATCCAGGCGAAGATCCGGCGCTCCAGCGATCCGGCCCAAGCCTTTGCGCTGGCCTGGACGGACATGGAGGCGCGGCTAAAGTGCACCAAAGCCGATTTGGTGGAATATCATCGCCGCGATGTGGCTGCGATGGCTTGCTGCCAAAGCCACGCTATCATCCTGCCCGAACGAATCGCGCTAACCGTGGCTTGGCGCTCCCTAGGCATGCAGGATCCTCATCGGAGATTCTCAGAATCGTTGAGCCGGTAATGGTGATTCAAAATATCTAATATCGGCTTTGTTTTTCGGGGGCCGGCACCAAGCCGAAGAATAGCAGCGGCCAGCTACCCGGAGGATCAGAACTCAGGGCTCAACCTCGCTTTCGACAATCGAGCGTGCAAGTTGAATTCTCTAACTGTCGGCCCTGGCCCGATGCAGCAATACATCAAACAAATGTTACAATGCGAGGACTGACCCCATCGAGGCTTGAGGGCCAGACAACGACAAGGCCGGGAGTGTGGCACTCCCGGCCTTGCGCTTTTTGGGTTTGGGTTTGGTTTTTTGGGTTGGTTTTTTGGGTTTGGGTTTTGGAGGCACGGACGAACGAGACGCCCGTGCCTTCAAATCATCATTGGGCTTGCACCCGGACAAACAGTTTTGCAGCGCTCAACAGACTTGCGTCCAGTGTCACTGGAACCGTCTCAATATCACCACCGCTGGCAACGGGCGTCCCTTGGGTCGCACCCGTCGAGGTCCATGTCACCAAGTCCGCAGAGTGCCAAACCGTGTAGGTTAGACCGGTGTTGACCGTGCGGGTGTAGGAGAACGTGCCAGTTGCCTTGTTGAACGGCACGCTGATCGGATTGACCGACGAGCCGCTGGTTGGGTTGAGGCCGAACGCATACTCTTGGAAGTTGCTCATGCCGTCGCCGTCAGCGTCGCCGCTGGCGGGTTGGCCGCCAATGCCGTGAGCGGTGGCCCAGTCGGCATAACTCAGCGTGGGTGGAGCATTGTGGTAATGGCTGAGGATTTCCGCAGGGGTGAGAGCGCGGCTGTAGAGTGCCACGTCCTGGATATAGGAAGGCGCGCCAGTGCTACCGTTGCGCGTGCCGATGGTGAATCCGGGTTGGGTGGGACTTGCTGGCACATAAGTGGAGTCGGCAGAGTTCTCAAGGACGCCGTTCACATAGAGTTTGAACGTCGTTCCATCGTAGGTGCCGACAACATGATAGGAAGTGCCTGCCACAGCTGCAGATACTGCATTGATAATCGGATTGGTGGTACCTGAACTCGTCCATTGCATCCCGAAGCCCGGACCGCCACCATTGTTCTTCCAGATTGCATAACCGGTCCGTGAACCAGTCGTGCGATCCTGGAGAGCCACAAGGTATTGAACGGTTGAGTCCGTGGGCTTGACCCAGCACTCGACCGAGAATTGGGTCGGGTTGAGGCTTGGGCTAAATGGAGCTCTCGTGCTTCCGCCACCGTTGAAGAAGACCGACGGATTTCCATCAGACCGCAGGCCAGCCGAACCCAAGGTATATGTCCCGCCGTAGGTGATGTTGTTGAGGCCGCTGGCAATATCCAGAGCTGTGGTGGCACCGGTGGCTTCGTTGAGAGGCCAGTAGGACACTGGAGCACTGGCGAGAACCAATTCCTGGTAGCCTGTGGAAACGGTGGTGATTTTCTGCAACGTCAACGAATAGGTTTGCGTGGTCCCATCTTGCGCAGTAACCGTGTAGGTTTGCGGGCTGGTGAAATCGCGAACCGTTCCAGAGGGTGGGCTGCAGGTGGCAAATGGCGACAGAGTGAAGGTGGCTGCCACCGCATTCAGTGAAGCACTGCTAGGCACGACCAATTCCAGATTCAAGCCAGTGGAGTCCGTCGCCCAGGCATAGCCACCACCCGCTGCTGCAACATGCGTCATGGCAGTACCAGTGGCCGCCGGAGTGACGCTGACCGTCACGGTATATTCGTTGGTGATTCCTTTGGCAGCGTCGTTGACGGTGTAGATCGTCGGGTTTTGAACGGCGAAGGACGGTGAGGGAGCCGTTCCACTGGCTGGTGAGCAGGTACCGGACGTCACGGTGACCGTTGGCGCGAGGGTCGCCAGATTGGTGCCGTAGGGCACGGTCAGGGCGATGGTCATCGCGGCGGGGTCAATCGAGTAGGAAGATCCCGGGATGCCAATGCTGGTAATCTGGCCCGAGTAGTCGACACCGAACCACTTGCTCATCAAGTAATGCTCGGTTTC
>JBAXCM010000123.1:0-10392 GCA_037141475.1 Verrucomicrobiota bacterium
CACCTCTGATCTAACCAACCTATCCCCATGATTCCCTATCATCGCACGCCCCAGCCCACCCTGCCCAGTTCCGCCGTGAAAATTGTCGGCCTTGGCGGCGCAGGCGTCAACATGCTCGAACGAGTGGCCCTCGATGGCACCGAAGGTGCCGAGCTGCTCGCCCTCAACACCGACGTGCGCACCCTCACCGGATGCGTCGCAGGAGAGAAAATCCAACTCGGTCGCGACCTAACAAAAGGTTTAGGGGCCGGCGGCGATCCGGAGTTGGGCCACCAGGCGATGCTTGAAGCCGAAGCCGAGGTCCGTGATTCGCTGAGAGGCCGAAAAATCGTCTTCTTGTGTATCGGGCTGGGTGGAGGCACCGGCTCGGGGGGGGCACCCCTCCTCACCCGCATCGCCCGTGAGGAAGGTGCCTTCGTCGTCGTCTTTGCCACCATGCCCTTTGCCTTCGAAGGCCGCCGCCGCCGTGAGCAGGCGGAAACCACCCTCAACGAACTCGCCGTGCTGGCCAACGCCCTGGTGACCTTTGATAACAACCGCATGGGTGAACTGGTGCTCGCCAAGCAGGGCATCCACGAGGCGTTTGCCGCTGCCGACCACATGATCTGCGAATCCATCAAGGCGGTCATCCGCCTCGTGGTGCGCCCAGGCCTCATCAATATCGGCCTCGACGATTTGATGAGCGCCCTGCGCACCAACCGCTCACGATGCCTCTTCGGCTCCGGCATCGCCAAGGGAAAGGACCGCGCCTCAAGTGCCCTGCGCAATGCCCTCGCCAGCCCGCTGCTCGACCAGGGAGCGCTGCTCAAAGCGGCCCAGACCGTGCTCGTCCACCTGTGCGGCGGCGAGGATCTAACGCTTTATGAGGTCGAACTATTGATGCAGCGGCTGCAAAAGTTCGTTCCGGAAAGCGCTCATGTTTTATTTGGGGCGGTGGTGGATCCGGCGATGGGCGACAATCTTTCGGTGACCCTCATCAGTGCATTGCCCGAAGATTCACTGGCCGCCGCGCCACGCCAACTGAGCCAAGCCCCCGAAAACCCCAGCACGGAGTCCGCCGCGGAATCCCCACTGCCCACCGCAACCGTGGCACCCAAGCCGCGTCGCATCCTGTCCGTCGATAACCCTGCCCCATCGCTCTTTGGTGAGGACCCCCCCGTCGCCCAGCCCACCGCCACAGCCAGCGTCCAAGCCGAATTCCGTAGCGCCGGACCCGTGCCCGTCGAAGAACCTGCCAGCACTGCCGTCTCCGTGCCGCCCGCCGACATGGATTCACTCCCCGAGGAAGAAGACTCATACGACGTCAAGCCCAACTCCAACGAATCCCCCAGCGCCACAGCTGCCCCCACGGCTGCCCATCCAGGCGTCGGTCTTGACGAGCCGTCCGAGCCAGAATCCCCCAAGCTCAAACTCGGCGTCAAATCCCTGACTCCACAAAATGAGCTGTCCTTCGACTCCACGCCACGCGGGCGCTTCGAAGGGCAATCCCCCAACGTCGTCGATGGCGAAGACCTCGACCTGCCTCCGTTCCTGCGCAAGAAAAAGTAGTGCCATCTGCACGCAGCAGTCTGTGGCCGCCGATGGGAATGGGTCCCCCAGGCGCTGAGGGTCCACCATGCACGGACATGACGCTTCTGGCTAAGTCCGACAATCACGTTCCATGGTAGCCCCTGGGATCCATGGCAGACCCGGGGAAGCAGGCGCCGGTGCCTCTTCAGGCGCCAGGGTGCAGATTTTATCGGCATCTAACGGTCCTTCAGGCGTTTTTTACGACGAAGATTACATGGCCAACGGTCAGGGAAACTTGGAGTTGCTCCGCTACACGTTCCAAGCAAGCGACTCCAACCAGTCGATTCGCTTGACCCCGGTGGTGGGCAGTACCACCTTCCACTTCTATGGGTTTGGTGCCGAACAGGTTTTCAACAACCCATGGGCCGGCAGCACCGACTGGACGACTTCTTCCTGGGGCAGCGCTGTCCCGAATTATCAGGGGCCAACGGCCATGCCACCAACCCGGGCGTCGGCGGCGGCATAGTCACTTGGCCCTATCTCAACGCGGTTTCATCCTTCGAGGTACAGGTGTCCGACAACCTCAGAGACTGGGCACCTGCCAACCCGTCCGACGTCGCCACCACCCCACCCCGGCTGGCCAAGTGAGATTCACCCTGCCAGCCGGTGCCAGCAAAGAATTCAGCCGCCTGATGGTCGTGCCGTAGGGGGCAAATCGAATTTACGAAGCCACTGGACAAGCCGCAGGGGTTCCTCCATCCTCGGGCATGATCGTCTTTGAGAGTGAACGGCCCTTGGCGTGGGGGGAGTTGGATGTGCCATTGCTCGGCTTGGCGCAGGACTGGCATCGTACACCTGTGACGCCGGCAGCCGGATTTTCACTGGTGTGTGACGCCCAGCGACTGTGGTTTGTGGCTAGCCACCGGCGGCCCGCTCAACTTCATCCACAAGCGAGGCCCGGGCAATTCCAAGCGGAATTGTGGCGCTACGATGTGGCGGAATTGTTTTTGGCAGATCCCCGGAGCGGGCGCTATTTCGAGTTCAACCTCGCTCCAAATGGAGCTTGGTGGACCTGCGAATTCACCGCGCCGAGGCAGCGGGCCGAGGTGGTCGATATCGCCATGCCCGATGTGGCCACATTTTCCGAATTGGCACCCGATGGGTCGTGGGTGGCGGCGCTGGCGGTGCCACTGGACTTGCTGGTGGCCCGGCTCGATTTTGGTCCGGCCACACAGGCAAACGTCGCATTTATCCTTGAATCGCCACACCAACGGTTTCTCAGTGCCACCCAACTGCATGCCTCCGAACCGGATTTTCACCGGCCTCAAGACTTTGCCCCCATTTCAAAGCAGCCGCTGCCTCCAAACGCCTAGCCTGGAGTCCTTGAAATGCCAAAGGAGATTTTGTTAGATCAGAGGTTCTGCTATTGGGTCTTCGGGGCTTGGGTCTGAGGCGCAGCCTTGCTGGATATATTCAGTAAGACAAGCCAGCCCCTCCCGGCAATTCTCGCCTGCCCAATTTCCCCTCAGATGTATCGCCACTTGGCGGACGCACTTTTCCGTGTATCATCCGGCCGTGTTGAGCCGCCGGTTCGAGATTCAGGACATTGTCGCCCAAGATTCCTCTGGGGTGACTTTTCTTGCCCTTGATGTCCAGACCGGCTTGGCCGCAGCCGTAAGGCGGTTTTTCCCGTACGGCGCCAACGGCGGTGGCCTGTTCGATGAGGAACGCAGTGACTACACCGCAGTGGCCCAACGGCTCATCGGCCTGGAACATCCCGGCTTGCGGATGGTGCTCAGCGGTGGCTGCGATCCAGTGGACGGGATGCCATTTTTCGCCAGCGAGTGGATTGAGGGCGAGTCCCTTGCCGAAATTCTGGAACGGGGGACGTTCACCACTGCCGGAGCCATCGAGGTGCTGGCACGGGTCCTGGAAATTTCAGAGGGCCTCTCAGAAGTGTTAGGAGCCGAGGCGGTGTGGGTGGAAACGAATTCCGAATGGATCATTGACGACGCCGGGGCCAGTAGCCGCGGACTGACGTTTTCGCTAGCCCCGATGAAATGGCTGGGCCATCAGTCAGCCGATCGCAGCTTGCTGCCACTAGCGCACCTGGCCGAGGATTTGCTCGGCTGGCGCCGCAAGAGAGTGCCCTATCAAGCGGGTCAAGGCCTCGGCGCTTGGCTGAAGTGGCTACGGGCCAACGCCGATATTCTCACGCTGCGGCAGGTGCGCGAACGCTTGGCTGCTGTCGCCGAGGAGGTTGCGCTCGAGGCTCAGCCGGGCGCGGCCTATTCTGGCGCAACGGTCGAGCGGCGACAAACGCCCACGTTTCCGGTTCGCCCGGTTCGTTTGAAGAAATCTTCCTCCAAGGAACCGTGGCTCATGATCGCGGGATTGGCCGTGTTGGTCGCGGCGGCGGCTTGGTGGCTCTTCCAATATCAAGTTTCCCACAAGGCGGCAACCGCCGCCGCCGCCGAAGCCCTTGCCACTGGCACCGCCGCAGACCCACCAGTTCCAGCGGCCAACACCCGCTTAGCACAAAACGTGGTTCCCGCCGCGGCTGTAGCAGACACCGGCCAGCAGCAGCCCCCTGCTGCGAACCCCTTACCTGACGGGGTTTTCGGCAGTGGGGAATCCGTGCGGATCATGCAGCAGGAGGGCAAAAAGGTGACCGTTGAGGGAGTTTTGAAAAACATCCGGGTGACAGACTCGGGCAAAACCCTCTATTTGGAGTTTGTGGAGACCTCCTCAGCGCTGGAGGTCCGCGGCCGCTTTGTCACAAAAAACGCGCCTGATGACATGTCTGAGGAAGCCATCAAGCCATTGCTCGGCAAGCGGGTCCGCATCACTGGCGTGGTTAAAATCATGCATAAACTCAACAGGTGGCCTGAGGTGCTGCTCAAAAACCGCCAGGCCATTGAAGAAGTAAGGTAGTTGGACCCAGGCAGCAGGGAGGACGCCTCTCAAAGCCACCAATAAACGGAGCCAACCGCTACGGACTGGCAGGTTTGGTTCAAGTGTTCTGATCTTCAGATCTCAGCACCCGCCTCAATACGGCCACGTCGTCAAGCGCCCAAGTTGGATTCCCTCATGAATCGTTTTTCTGCCGGGATGGATGATATATGCCATGCCCTCAGACGCGACATTAGGCTGGTCCGATCGGACCAGCCTAATGTCGCAAAGCACGGACGAGGCGAAACTTCAGGGATTAGAAATTGCTAGATGCTTTGGCCTGATTGAGGCCAAATTGAGGCCAAATACTGTGTGATGAATTTCGATCTTGGCCGAAGCCGTCCAGGCAGACAGAGTGGCACGCGTGACCGCCCGGGTATTAATCGATGGCTCTTCGGAGCTGGTCTTTGACTATGCCATTCCGGCAGGGCTTGCGGTGCTCCCCGGCTGCCGGGTTCGCGTGCCACTGCGCCGCAAGTCGGCCACCGGCACGGTGCTGGCTCTCGGCGAGGCGGCCCAGGCCGATTTTGCCATGCGGGAACTCGAGTGCCTGATCGATCCGGAACCCCTCATCACCCAGGTACTGCTGCGCGCCGGTGAATGGATCGCCAATTACTATGGTTGTAGTCTTGAATCGGTGATTCGCTCACTGTTGCCGGAAGCGGTTCGCAGCGAAGAGAACTCGGCCAAAACCCGCCGCCTCGCCGTGCTCGCCACAGCCCCACCTGCTGCCGAGTTAGTAAAACTTGCCAAACGGGCACCACGCCAACACGAGGTGATCTCATCATTATTAGACTCAGCGGATGGCCGCTTGCCGGTGGCCGAGCTGGGTGAAGGTGCCGCCGCCACCCTCAAGGCGC
Source organism: Verrucomicrobiota bacterium (assembly GCA_037141475.1). Lineage (GTDB taxonomy): Bacteria > Verrucomicrobiota > Verrucomicrobiia > Verrucomicrobiales > Akkermansiaceae > Luteolibacter. Next base: position 5,322 of record JBAXCM010000123.1, read on the forward strand.
TGGAAAAGGCCGGCTGGCTGCGCATCGAGGTTGAGGAAGTGCGGCGCGATCCGGACGCCGATGAGGTGGAAGAATTGGTGGAATCCACACCGCTAACCCTCAATGCCGCACAGGCGGCAGCACTGGAGCGGGTGCTCGATGCGTTGAAACATCCAGCGGAAGCGAAGCCGATGTTATTGCTAGGGGTAACTGGATCGGGCAAGACCGAGGTCTATCTGCAGGCCGCCGAGCGGGTGCTTGAGCTGGGCAAAACCGTGCTGGTTCTGGTGCCTGAGATTTCCCTGACCCCGCAGACGGTGCGCCGCTTCAAGTCGCGCTTCGCCGCCAAACAAGAGCAGGTCGCCGTGTTGCACTCGCATCTCTCCCAGGGCGAGCGCTTCGACGAATGGCACCGAATCCGCAAGGGCATCGCACGAATTGTCATCGGTGCCCGCTCGGCCGTATTTGCCCCGCTGCCCGACCTCGGACTCATCATCGTCGATGAGGAACATGAAAACTCCTACAAACAGGAAAATCCGCCGCGCTACCACGGCCGCGACGTGGCCGTGCTGCGCGCCGCCTTCGAAGGGGCCGCCATCGTGCTCGGCTCAGCCACCCCATCCCTCGAGTCATGGCACAACACCCAGCTCGGCAAGTACTCACTTCTACGCCTCGACCAACGCGCTGATGGCCAGTCGATGCCCCTGGTGCGCGTCGTCGATATGCGCTTGGAGGCCACCAAGCACAAAGGCGGCATGGCGATTCTATCAGACAAACTGCGCAGCGCCCTCGAACAGCGCCTTGCCAAAGGCGAACAATCCATCCTCTTCCTCAACCGCCGCGGCTTCGCCCGCTCCCTTCAATGCCCCGCCTGCGGCCACGTCTGCCAGTGCCCACACTGCGCCGTGGCCCTCACCTATCATCGCACCGACGAGCGGCTCATCTGCCACGTCTGCGGCCATCAGGCAATCGTGCCACGCAAGTGCCCGGCTTGCTTGGATCCCTCAATTTTGCTCCAAGGCTATGGCACCCAAAAGGTGGAGGAGCTTTTAACAAGAGTTCTGCCGCAGGCGAAGTTTGCCCGGATAGACGCCGATGCGATGCGCCGCCGCCACGCCCTGCGCGACACACTTCACGCATTCAAGACCCACAAGCTCGACATTTTGATAGGGACGCAGATGATAGCCAAGGGACTGCATTTCCCCAACGTCACGCTGGTGGGAATTCTCAATGCCGACCTCGGGCTGCACGTGCCGGATTTCAGGGCCGGCGAGCGCACGTTTCAATTGCTCACACAGGTGGCTGGGCGAGCCGGGCGCGGCGATCTGACCGGCGAAGTGATTGTGCAGACGTTCACTCCGCATTCGCCGTCCATCCAATATGCACGGCGCCACGACTTCGACGGGTTTTCCGAGCAGGAGCTTGAGTTTCGCCGCCAGTTCGGACTTCCGCCTTACGGGCATTGTGCGGTGCTCACGGCCCGCTCGAATCACGAGCGGCGTGGTGAGTTCACGCTTCAGACGTTGCATCTGCGGCTCAAGGAAAACCTGCCCGTCGGCATTCAGCTGGGCGAGGTGTTGCCTTCGCCGCTGGTCCGTGCTCATGGCCAGTACCGCTTCCAAATCACCCTTCGTTCGCCGCGTGCGCGTCCCCTCACCAGCCACGTCCAAGCGGTGCTTGCCCGCACCTCGCTACCCGAGGATGTGACCGTCGTTTTTGATATGGATGCGCTGAATTTCTCCTGAAGGCGCAGGTCCCCCATGACTCGAAGCAGTTGACGGGGAGGTCTTGGGCTGCTGATATAGCTGCGAGCCAAGCTCAACCGAACCCAAGCATTTGCTCTTTTGCCATGATCTTTCAATGCCCCCGCTGTGCCATGCAGCTCAAAGTCGGCCCTGAATTGGCCGGCCAACTTGTCCATTGCCCCGGTTGCCGCGCCCGCATGCAAATCCCTAGCGACGTGCCAGCCGACGCCGACTCCCAACCGCAAACATCAAACGCCCCAGCAAGCCGCGGCTCGGTGGGCGCGTTCCGCAGCGTCGAACGCCGCGGTTGGAAGGAAACCGACCCGACCAATCCAAGGCTGCTCGTCAGCTTCGGCCTTGGCCTCGCCATGGTGCTGATCTGGTTTTTCCTGCTGCTGCCCTTCAATCCCGGCAGCCGGCCCGTTGGCAGCTACTCACCGGCCCAGTGGCTGGCAGCCCTGTTTTTCAAGCATTTGGTGGTCAGCTCGCTCAACTGCACATTCTTCTGTTGGGCCATGGCCATCCTCTATCTTAAATTTAAAAAACTCCGCCACCAAAAGAGCGCACTTTTGCTAGACGTTTTACCGATGCGCTTGGGCAAAGAGATCAACGTCAGCAACGTCGCCCAGTTCATCGACCATGTGTACCGCTTGCCGCGAAAATTGCGCGACAGCCTGATGGTCAACCGCATCCGCAAGGGCTTGGAATTGTTTGAAATACGCGCTAACAATGCCGAGGTCGCCAAAATGATGGCCAATCAGTCGGATATCGACAGCGCACGCATCGGCGGCAGCTACACCCTGCCGCGGGCGTTCCTGTGGGCCATCCCCCTGCTTGGCTTCATTGGGACGGTGCTCGGCCTCTCTCAAGCAATCGGCGGCATGAACTTCGCCAACGTCGAGGACGTCGCCAAAATCGTCACCTCTATCAACAATGTCACCAGCGGTCTGGGCACCGCATTCGATGCAACATTGCTAGGCTTGGTGCTGGCCATGGTTTTGAATTTTCCGCTCAATTCACTGGCCAAGCAGGAGGACGACAACCTCAACGAGATTGATGCGTTTTGCAATGAGGTGCTGATGCTGCGGCTCAACGACGGCAGCGGGGCGGGCGGCGGAGACACAGCGGCGGTGGCGGATGCGGTGGTGGCAGCTCTTGCCGGTGGCCAGGCGGCATTTCTGAGCGATTTGAATGAATTGTCGCGCCGGATGAATGAGTACGCGACCAGTCTGGACGGCCGGATGGCCGCCTTCCAACAATCCGTCACGGACGAATTCGTCACGAAGACCCGTGCCATGCGGGAGCAATCGCAAGAGTCGATCAAGGAGTCCATGGTCGAGGTATCCAACTATCTTGCCGGGCTGGCCAGTGGCATCAACAGTCTCAACGAAGTGCTCAAACAACTCGGAACCAAACAAATCATCATCGGACCACCGCCCGCCAAGCGCCGGTGGTTCCGGCGGGGTGACGCATAACATCGGAAGGCATTTTTTTTCCACAGAAGCGAGTATGGCAAAGAGGCGAGAAGGCAACCGCGACGAGGTCATGTTGATCCCGTTTCTGGACATCCTGTGTTCTCTCATCGGCGTGCTCATCCTCATCATCGTGGTCCTCTGCGTCGCTCAAACCCAACAGGCGAACGGCCGCAGCGCCGCAGACCTAGCCCGAGCCCAGAAACACCGCAGCTTGCTCAAAGCACACCAAGAATGCCTGCAGGAGGACGCCGAACTGCGAGCCCAACTTGCCGCCGCCAAGCAAGTCCAAACCGAAATGTCGGAAAAAGAACAACAGCTCACCGCGTTGCGCCAACGCAGTGAGCTGACCGGCGAGGCCGCCACCGCCCTCGCAGAACGACTCCACAAGCAACGCGACTCCTTGGCCGCACAGGTGCTCGCCAAACAACGCGAAATACCCGAAGCCCAATCCCAAATCGAGCAACTCAAAAAGCAACTGGAGCAGCGCAACATCAAACCCGACACCCATGCCCTGCCCATCGCCATCCGCCCATCCGGTGGCGGATTCTCCACCCACCACGAATATTTCTTCATCGAACTGAGCGGCAATACGCTCGTCGTCTATAAGAGCAAAACTGAAAAACTGCGCATTCCCGCGGCCAATGTCGGCAGTGATGCCACTCTTGACGCGTTCCTAACCAAACTGCGAGCCACGCCTGGTGCCGCGTTGGTGTTCTTATTGCGCGACGATGGCTGGCCTAACTACAATCGGGCGGCGGGCTATGCCGAAAGCCGCTTCGGCCTGCTCACTTCGAAACTGCCACTGCCCGGTACCGGCGAGATCGACCTTGGTCTCTTCAACAACCCATAACCCACAACCTCCCTACCCCAGCCATGGCCAAACGCAGATCTGGCGGAGCCGCCGAACTTCCGTTCGTCGCACTCATGGACACCATGACCAACGTCGTCGGGGTTCTAACCATCGTGTTGGTGATGATCGGCATCAGTCTCGCTAAGGCTGTTAGAAAAGTTCTCTCCGAGTTGCCGCCCGTCACCATCGAACAAGTCCAAGCCGCCCAAACCCAACTCGAGCAGGCCAACACCGCCAAAGAGGCTGTGCGCAATGAACTCGCGGTCGTCAAGCGCGATCCCCACAGTGATGCTAAACTAAACACCGATATGTTGGCGGAACTCGCCCGCCTCGAAGTCACCGTCAAAAACAAGCCGCTCCCGCCCGTTGATCTTGATGCCCTGCGAGCCGAGGTGGCCAAAAGCGAAGCCGAACTCAAAACAAGAACCACCGAAGCCCAGCAATTGGCGGCCGAACACAAGCGCCTCAACGATTTGTTGGAAAAGACACCGCTGGTCAAGGCCCCCCTCCGAAAGATTGTTAGAATGCCGGAAGCTCGCGACATTCCCACCAGCGCCGAGATCTATTATGCTTATGTGATCGGCAATCAAATCCATTTGCTCGACCCCATTTCCGCGAAGAAAATGGTGATGGATGAATTCCATCAGCAAAGCGCGAAATTCATTCAACAGACGATCAAGCTCAAGCGTGGCAAAACCCGCATCATTTATGACCAGACCAAGGTGGTGGAGCATTTTGCCAAGCTCAACCTGAGTGTGCGTGGTCAGAAGATCACGGTGCCGGCCAACCGCACCGGAACCCAACTGGCATTGCATATCGCGATTGATCCCGCGCAGGGCGGAGTGACCATTACCGACCCTCTGACAGCCAATAGTGAATGGCAGCGGATCTGTGATCACTTGCGCTGGTTGCCCCGCGCGGTTTTGATGTTCCGAGTGCGCCCGGATGCCTTTGCCACCTATCTCCGGGCCCGCGAACTCGCCGATTCCATGCGCCTACCCTGCGGCTGGGAAATCGAAGGC
>JBAXCM010000124.1:0-10390 GCA_037141475.1 Verrucomicrobiota bacterium
ACCTCGCCCTCAAGCAACAGCCGTTTGGCGTCGTCAATGGTTGCAGTGGCATACCGGTGACGGTGCGCTCGTTCGTCGAGCGTTACCTCGCTGAGAACCACCTTGCCATCAATCTCGAGCTCGGCCATTACCCATATCCCACTTACGAACCCTTCGCCTTCTGGGGCGATGCCACCTATCTCCGCCTCTGCCTCGCCTCATGAAACCCAAACAAGTCGAACTCTACAGCTGCGAGGGCCTGCCGGTCTTCCAAAACCGCATGTATCATTCGCAGGTCGCCGCCAGCGCTTGCCGGACCGGAAATGTGCGCCTCGTCCATGACCTCGGAACGGGTCTCATATCTAACCACGCCTTCGATCCCGCAATGCTGGTGTACGACGCGGACTATCAAAACGAACAAGCTCACAGCCGCGCCTTTCAGACTCATCTTGATTCCATACTGAGCCTTATTGGCGGCCATTTTGCCAACCACACGCTCATTGAGGTGGGCTGCGGCAAGGGGTTGTTCCTCGAGAAGCTCCAGCAACAAGGATATACGGTTACGGGCATCGATCCTACCTACGAAGGCTCCAATCCGGCCATCCTCAGACAATACTTCTCCCCGCAAACCGGCATCCAAGCCGATGGTATCGTGCTGCGTCATGTGCTCGAACACATCCAGCACCCCTACGATTTCCTCTGCCTGTTGCGCGATGCCAACGGCGGACGTGGCAAAGTCTATATCGAAGTGCCCTGCTTTGATTGGATCTGCGCCCGATGCTCGTGGTTCGACATCTTCTACGAACATGTAAACTACTTTCGCCTCGAGGATTTCCACCGCCTCTTTGGCCATATCCACCACGCTGCACACAGTTTCAACGGTCAATACCTATCCATCATTGCCGATCTGGCCAGCCTCCGACCGCCGGTCTATCAGGGCGGGCGGGCGGACTTTCCCGCCAACTTTACAGACTCGGTTCGCACCCATTCACAGCGCTTGGCAGCTTTCCCGGAGCGCCGCCGCATCATCTGGGGGGGGGCCTCCAAAGGAGTGATCTTCGCCATCTTCATGGCCCGCGTCGGCACTCCGGTCGATGCCGTCATCGACGTCAATCCAGCCAAACAAGGCAAGTTCATCGGGGTCACCGGCCTGCGCGTTAGTTCACCGGATGAGATCATTGGCGATCTGCCAGATGGAGCCGAGATGATCGTCATGAACAGCAACTACCTCGATGAAATCCGCCAGCTGACCGAAAATCGCTTTACCTATCATCCTGCAGACTAACAATCAATCAGCCCTCTTGCCATGTCAGATCCCTCCACCAAATTTGCCACCGAAGTCGCCAATCGCATCCGCAGCCAGGCTGTCAACGCCCCGCTCCAAGCGGCGGCCGCCGACATGGCCCGCGAGTCAATTCTATCCCAATATTCATATAACTTCTCCTGGTTGGGCCGTCCGATCATCCAATACCCCCAGGACATGGTCGCTGTGCAAGAACTCATTTGGTTGGTCAAGCCAGATTTGATCATTGAAACCGGCATTGCTCATGGCGGCTCGCTGGTATTCAGCGCCTCCATGCTGGCATTGCTAGATATGTGTGATGCCACCGTGGCAGGCGTCACTCTCGATCCCCAGTGCTCGCAGCGCAAGGTGCTGGGCATCGATATTGATATCCGCGCCCACAATCGCACCGCCATAGAGGCCCATCCGCTGGCTCCTCGCATTCAGATGATCCAGGGTTCGAGCATCGCGCCGGAGATTATCTCACAGGTGCATGGCATCGCGGCTAACTACTCACGGGTTTTGGTCTGCCTAGATAGCAATCACACTCATGAGCATGTCCTCGCGGAACTTGAGGCCTATGCCCCGCTGACTTCCATTGAAAGCTACTGTGTGGTATTCGATACCATCGTGGAGGACCTGCCGGAAAATATGTTCGGTGACCGTCCGTGGGGACCAGGCAATAATCCAAAAACCGCCGTTCACCAATACCTGAAGAACCACCCTGAATTTGTCATTGACGCGAGTATCCAGCACAAACTCCTGGTCACCGTGGCGCCGGATGGCTTCCTCAAACGCGTTGCTCATTGAATACTGCCTCTTAACAGCCATGCTAACAGTCGGAGTGCCCGTTTTCAATGCCGAGCGCTTTCTCGAGCGTTGCCTGACCAATCTTTGTGCGGAAGACCTCGACTATAAAATCGTTGTTTCCGACAATGCGTCCACCGACCGGACTGCGGAGATTGCGCAGGCATTTGCCAATGCAGATGGGAGAATCCACTACATCCGCCATGAAGAGAATCTGGGAGCATGGGGGAATTTCGATTTTTTGCTAGATAGTGCGACTACGGAATTGTTTGCGTGGAGGGCTTATGACGATATCAGTTCGCCAGACTATTTTAAAACCCTAGCGGAGGCATTGGAGAGCAAGCCACAATTCCATCTGGCAGTTGGCAGCTTGGCCTATGAGGACGAGCAAGGAAGACCTCCCGCCCCGCAGCGAGTCCCAGCGTTGCTACCGGACGACTCAGCACAACGCCGCGCAGCGTTGCTGCGCATCGCCGAAGTGACCTGGATTTATGCGGTTTTCAGGCGCGATGAGTTATGCCGCCGCTATGCCGCCGCACGCAAGGCTTATGAGTATGTTTGGTCGTTCGATCCCTTGGTGATCCTACCGTTTGTGCTCGAAGCCAGCGTGGTCACCGAGCCGGATGTCACATTCACTCAATATGTATGTGGTGGCTCCGCAGCGCGTTACCGGCCCAAAGGTGTCATTGCCAGTTCCCGCTTGGTATCACAATTCTGTCGCCATGGGTTTTCCATCGCAGATGAATTGTCAGCCTCGCCCACCGAGCGCCTCCGTCTCTACGCCGATGTGATTCGTTACACTAACAAGTACGGCCTGAAGTTTTCGCGCATCGCCAAGCGCGCCCTGTTGTGGCCCTACTACCGTCTAGCCAATCAATTGTGACCCCGCATCTCGCCCCCGAAAACTTGGCAGGTTGGGACAAAGCGGCGCGACGGACTCAACCGTTCCGCCGCTCTTCATGCGCGAAATAGGGTCAGACAGCCTCAGTGACGTAAAATCAATGGCATAGACACGGCCGCGAGATTTCGATGTTGGAGTTTGAATCACGAGGCTTGCCCTGCCTCTTCAAGTTGCGCCACACCGCCAAGGTCAAGGAACTCGTCGTGCGCATGACGCGCCAAGGTGCGGCGTGGCAAGATTGCGGTGTTGGTCTCCTCCCTGGATATCATTGCCTATCCCACATAATCTGCGCATTCTCGTATTTTCAGAACGCAGGTTTCTGAGCCTATTGGATACCGACAAGTTCCGGTTTATCGGTTGAGGCTTCAATCGCACGAATGGTCTCGCGGACGCACTTGGCCTTCATGATCATCAGATGTCTGGGAAAGTCCTTTTCATCCTTTTCAAAGTAGTCGGCTATCCGTGTCAGATCGGGAATAGCCAACTTCGTGTTGGCACCGTAGCTAAGCAGGATCTCCATCAGTTTCGGCGTCCGATCCTGGCTGTCCCATGGATTCTGGTCACGGGTGTAATTGACGCATGCGCTGATCCCTTCCTTGATCCGATGTTTTGCCAGGACGCGGAGGCCCTCCAGGCGGATTTCGTCGGCAAACATCTCGCCGCTCGGGGCCGGTTGGACAACCGCTTGCAAGATGGCCGGCAACAATGGCTTGATATCCTCGGCCGATAAATTCCGGTAAACCGAGCCGATGGCACCACGGGCACGGCCGTCCTGGTTCTTGAGTCCGGCACGCACCGCTTGATAGAGCAACTCGCGGTCCACTCCGTCCAGAGAACGGTTGAGCATGCCAACAGCGTGCTCGCCTCCGTTATCGAAAAGGGCAAATGAAAAATACCGCTGTTGCATGCCGCGCGGATCGTTCTTCGTATCGACCTTTGCTAACAATTCAAGGAGTTCCGGCACCGCTTGAATGGCCGGAGTGCCGATACTTGCCAGAGCATCGGCCGCCTTGATGCGCAACCACAGGTCTGGCTCAGCCAGCAGCTTCCGCAGTGATGCGACGGCCGGCGCGCCACGTCCACCAAGGGCGCTCAGGGCTTGGCAGGCACCATAGCGGGATTCAATCTGCGGAGACTCTAGCATTTTCAACACCGGTTGAACGGGGACGTCTCTGCGGCGGGCGAGGGCCGTCGCGGCCCGCTCGCGGACGATCGGCGACCAACTGCCGAGGCATCCAAAGAGCTGCTCAGCAGTCAGCTTGTCATAGGCGCTGTTGCGGTCCTTGTTGCTCCAGCCGCAGCCATCCAGAATGATGGCCTGCGCTGCGGCGGCGCTGAGCTGCGGAACAACTCCCGGCCGTCTTCCAGTTAGGTATAACTTCTTCAGCGGCATTGCGTAGGCTAGCAGATAACCGCCGGAAGCATCCCAGCCCGCGTAGCTGTCATTGGCGGCCTCAGGCGGACCTTGGTGGGGGAAGCTGCCGTCCCAGCAGCGTGCAAGGTCGAAGTACCAAGTGCCGAACTCCTGCATCCACGCACCGGTAGCATGGGGGCCGGACTGGGCAACGCCCGGCATCGCCCAGAGGATGTTAAAGAAATTGCCGGTGTGGCCCGTGTCGCGTTCCGGCCCGTGAGAGGCGATGCTCATGCGTGAGAAAAACTCCGCGCCCTTCGGCTCGTCCAGCAGGTTGAACAAGACTGCAGCCATCCCGCACTTGCCGTTGTCGTCATGGTTTTGAATCCACGGATGATGGTCGCCATAGGGAACCGCGCCCTTGCCGATGTAGAAGCGCAGCAGGCGGGCACTGAGTTCGATGGCGCGATCCAACGCCGGGTCTTTCACGCCAGCTGCGCGGGCCATCACCAACGAGATCGTCAGTGGCACCCCAGGGGAATTCATCATCCCATAGCCACCGAGCCGGCCATCGGGCAGCGCAAACTTGTGGCCCCAGGAACCGACCGCGCTCTGGCTCTTGGCGGCATCAAGGGCGAGCCGCCGCAGGCCCGGCATGACCGACTCATCGCCGGTAGCCATCACATATTCGGAGAGCCATATCATGACGTAGCCATAATACCAGGTTTGCATGGCGTCGGCCGAATAGTTTGCCGCCCATTGGGCTTCCTTTTTGATCAGCGGGAGGTATGTCGGATTGCCGCTGGCTAACAAGGCTAGCGCATTCAGGGACCGCGTGATTGGGTCCTGACGGCCGTACGAGGGGTTCGCGAGTCTTCCCGCGAGCGCCTTGCACCCTTGCTCGAGGATGCGCTTCGACTTCTGGCACTCGTAGGGTGCGGTGGCGCTGTAGCTGCCAAGGACGCTCAGCTTCACCAGTACCTCCTCGGTCTTGTCTACCCGCCACCGGGTTAGGGTTAGCTTGCCGCCGCCTGTTTCGGATTCGGCGGTGGTGAGCTCTTTGCCGAACTCGGTGCGTGGGTCGTAAGAAAACGGCTTGCCGCCAACTCCGAGGATTACATCCCCAATCGCGAGGATTCCATCCGCAGGAGAGCCCTTATCCACCTTGGTGATGACTATCTGCCGCGCGTCGGTGGTGACCATCTGGTCGCTAAAAATCCAACCGCGGGCCCCGGTGGCACCGAGGTTCCAGTCATGGGTTGCCCCGGCGGGGATCTTGGCACCCTTGGTGAAGTCCGGAACCGTCATCTGACCAATACGGGCTGCAGAAGCATGAGTTGTTAGAGCGACCGCAGCGATCAGACTGACGGCGATGGTAATTAGATTGCTGCTAGATTTCATGATAACTCGTTACATTCTTCCCTTCAGTCTTATTGGCCTGCCCAATGGAAACTCTCGCCTTTGGCAAGCTTCAGATCATGGGTTTGGGGCCCGTAGCGCAAGCGGCATGGGTTGCCTGCCAGCGAATGGATCACGGCTTCAACGAGCTTGCCATCCTTCCACGCAATATCCACCACAAACCCGCCACGGGCACGAAGTCCCTTCACAGAGCCGCTCGCCCAGGCTGAGGGCAGCGCCGGAATCAAGTGGATCTCACCTGCCGGCGATTGCAACAGCATCTCGCCGATCGCTGCGGTGGCCCCGAACGTGCCGTCCACTTGCGGCGACCCATAGCACAGCGAGAAGAGGTTCTGGCAGGTGTCCTTGGCCACCAAGTGCGTTAGAGCGATTGCGGCCTGCTCACCATCGAAAAGACGAGCCCAGCAGGCGGCTGTCCATGCCCGGCCAAATCCGGTACTGCCGTAGCCCCGGAGGTTCAAGGACACCTTTGCCGCTTGTGCGAGATCGGGGGTGGCGGCAGGTGTGATTTGCCCGCTCGGATAGAGACCGTAGAGGTGGGAGATATGCCGATGGCGGGGCTCCTTGTCCTCCCAGTCCTCGACCCATTCCTGCAATTGGCCATGGCGGCCGATTTGCATGGGGGCAAGCCGCGCCCGTGCTCCGGCGACCTTGGCACAGAACTCCGAATCCACACCCAGGATCTTTCCAGCTTCGCTACAAGCCGCGAACAGGTCGCGGAGGATTTCCATATCGATGGTGGCTCCGGCACAAATGGTGACTCCGAATTTGTCATCGTATTTCGGATTGCCCGGATAGATCGGAAAATTCTCCGGTGAATTTGACGGGCAGGTAACCAACCATTTTCGATCTGGGTATTCCACCAAAGTATCTAGGAAAAATTGTGCCGATCCCTTGAGCAGGGGATAGATATCTCGCAGGTATGTTTCGTCGCCAGTGTAAAGGTAATGCTCCCAAAGATGAGTGCACAGCCACGCCCCGCCCACCGAGAAGGTGCCCCAGGTGGCACCATCCATGGGCGCGGCGTGACGCCACTGGTCGGTGTTCTGATGGAATACCCAACCGCCTGCGCCATAGTGGACGCGGGCCACCTTGCTGCCAGTCACGGCCAATTCTTTCACCATCTGCACCAGCGGATCAACGCACTCGGGCAATGCACCAGCCTCGGCAGGCCAATAGTTCATTTGCAAGTTAATGTTAGTCGTGAACTTGCTCTCCCAGGATGGGTTCATGTCGCCATTCCAAATTCCTTGGAGGTTGGCCGGCTGGCACCCAGGGCGCGAGCTGCCTATCAACAGGTAGCGGCCATATTGATACAACAAGGCGGCCAGTGCCGGGTCCTCTTTCGGATCATAACCAGCCAAGCGCTCGTTGGTGGGCAGGGCCGAGGTTGCCGTCGTTGTTAGCTTCAACTCTACGCGGCGGAACAGCCGTTGATGTTCGGTGATGTGGGCGCTGCGCACTTGGTCCCATGCCTTGTCCCCGACCTTCTGAAGATATGCCTGCACCCGGGTTGCGGGGTCGCCGCTCAGGTCATTGTAGCTTTTGAAGTTGGTGGCCGCCGCAATGATCAAGGTAGCGGCGTCTGCGGCTTCAACGGAGACACCCTGGGGAGTGATCACCCGTTTGCCGCCCTCGTTGAGGATGCGCACCCGCCCTTCATAAAGCACCCGGCCCTCGATGCCCCATAAACTGCCCGATTTTCCACGCAGCACCAGTTCGCCGGAGTTGAGTGTCTCCACCGAGTGGCGTTCGTCACCGGGAGTCTTGGTATTGGTGCAACCATCCAGCTTTGTCGTAAATGTTAGAGAGCCTGGCTTATCTGCGGTGAGCCGCACGACGATGACTTGGTCAACCGGGCTGGAAAGGATTTCACGGTGAAAGTTCACTCCACCCACGCCATAGGAAACGTCGGCAATGGCGGTATCAAGGTTCAGTTGGCGGCGATAGTTTGTCGGTTCAGAATGGCCTGGAAAGGTAAGGAACAGGTTACCGAGGGGTTGATATTTCATCTGTTCCACCGGCTCGCCCATCATCGTCTTATCAAAGAGTTTGTGAGCGTCGGAAAATTTGTTGGAAAATATCAAGCGCCGAATCTCCGGCAGAGCTTCGGGACCGCCAGGATGCGTCGGATCATACGGACCACCGGTCCAGATCGTCTGCTCATTGAGCTGAACCTGTTCGCACTCGGGCACCCCGAATACCATCGCCCCCAGCCGCCCATTGCCCACCGGCAACGCTTCCCTCCACTTGGCCGCCGGCTTTTGATACCATAAAACCGTCGCCGCAGGATCGCTGGCATCAGCTGCGGTTCCATTACTGGGATTGGGTGGCGCTGCCGCGAGCGGCGTGCCTAGGGCGCAGAGAGCTGCAGCTGCTCCCAGCCATTGGAGGATCGTTACGAGTGGCCTTTGCATGTTTCCTAGATGAGGCGTTGGCTTGATTCCGAGTCGTAATGTTTGTATATGACAGCTTACGGCTTGGTTGCGAGCAACGGCTTGATAGCCTCAGCCAGGCTGTAACCCACCATGCAGTACACCCTCGCGCTCCCTTGATAGTGGCAGTACCAGTTGACCACGTGCTTGTCAGACTCATTTTTGGCTTGCAGGTAGGCCGCGTCATCCAGCAGGGCTTTGTCACCAGCCTCTCTGATCAGCTGTTCCATTTTCTTGGGATCGGCACTTTCCGGACTGCCTTTGAGTTGCTCCTTGAGATGCGCCGCAACCGCCTGTCTCACCCGGCTTTCCTGTGCATTCATTTTAGCGGGCAATTCATCCAGTTCGGGATACCAGAATGGGGCGGTATGAACGAAGCCCAGCGTGCCTTTCAACTCAGGGCAGCTCGCTATCTTTGCCTGGGCAGCCCGGAAATCCAGCATATTCTTGTCAGCTTTCTCGCCGCCAACGCCCAAGTCAGCCATGACGACCGGCAGCTTCGGCATCTTGAACTCAGCCCGCAGATCCTGAACCAGATGGACGAAGTTCGGGCAATATTCATCATATACCTGCTGCCTGATCTTATCGCTTGGCTGACACATGTCGTTCCAGCCCTGGAACCAGACGAACCCACAGAGTTCGGTCTTAAGCCCCTTCAACTGCGGGAAATCCGTGTCGATTTGGGCCACGCACTCACGCACCTCCTTGACCATCTTGTGATACGATGCACCTATCTCCTCCGGCTTGTAGCCTGAGTCATACGCTGGTTTGCCGGCGCTCGGCGGGCGGAAATTTCCATACAGGCTGTGGCCACCCCAACAGGTCTTGATGAGCAGAACCGGCTCTTTGAAGTGGTCACCCATTTCAATGCCAAACATCAACTCCGGCCCGAACCAATCCGCCCCCCATGCACCCATGCCCACTGATAGCGGCCGCTTGATCTTTTCGTCACCCTTCTGATAGGAGACAAATACGTCATCGCGCACCACGAATGAGCCATCGTCCTTCTTGATTCTCTTCAAGAGATCTCCATGAGTCGGGTGCTTACCCAATTGATCAAGTGTTTTCACCCCAGCATGCCCTTCCATGTTCGACTGCCCGGCAAGAATGAAAACTTTGACCGGTCCCTTGAACTCCGGCTGCGGCTTGCCTGCCACAACCTGCTCGGCCATGACCGCACTTGCCACCAATGACATGGCTGTTACGGCGCTGATGATTGCTCGTGATGTTTGGGTATTCATGTGTGCTTCAATTTTAATGATTCCTGAGAATTTTGTATCACTCCAACCAGAGACGCCGCGGGTGGGGGGATTCTTACATGAAATCACAGATTCAGAACTCAGTTAACTCCCTCGACCTGTGCCGCGACACCAAACGCCGCTGCTACATCGAGCGTGCCGCCGAGGAAACCTGCCCGACCAAGGACCTCATCAAGCCAAAATCCGCAGTTAGGATTGCGGATGGGAAGCGCAAGTTCTGATACTTGCGCGGTTTGAAGACGAAAACATGCAATGAATTGGCTCACCCAATGGGTGAAGGAGTCTTGGATTTCAAATTTATGCCTGCTGACGGGAAATTCCACCTGCGTGGCAGTGACGAGGCGCTCATTGAACCCTTTCCATTACAAGGTTCTGGGCGGCGGTGATGTCCGCCAGAACCAGTCCGTGCAGTGGTGACAGCACTTTGGTAAGGTGCCAAGTGTATCCTCAAACCGTGTGAATGCGCAGCCCGTCACGGGTGGCGAGGAAGAGCGGCACATTCCAAGGTGACAGATAACACATTTCAAGGTGACAGATAACATCATTCCACATTCCAAGGTGACAGATAACTGAGGTGGACCCCGAAATTCAGGCCAGTGGCTAAGCTATGATTGAGGTGTGCGCGGAAGGGTGTAATCCCAACCCCATTGCAAGGTGACAGACAAAATGTAGAGAATCATTGCAAGGTGACCAAGGTGTGACACACCTCAGTGACAGATAAAATGTAGAGAATTAGCTTGGTAGTGAGCATTACAAGGTGACCACATTCCATGGTCATTACAAGGTGACATTACAAGGTGACAGAAAAATTGTAGAGAATTAGCTTGGTTATGAGGATTTCGGTGGTATCGTGGACAGATGCGCAGGTCAAGATGGCTGGCGGGTTGGAAGGGATCGGCGACGAAGCCGGTGATTTACCATTGTATCTCACGGGTGGTGGACCGGCGGTTTGTG
>JBAXCM010000125.1:0-10377 GCA_037141475.1 Verrucomicrobiota bacterium
GAGGACTGACCCCATCGTCTGAGATCTGAGTCTTATTTTTGGGAATAGACCAAGGCGGCGGCCACGAAGCCGGAGAACAGTGGATGGGGGTGGTTGGGTTTGGATTGGAACTCGGGGTGAAATTGCGCACCCAAGAAAAACGGGTGACTTGGCAACTCGACGATTTCCACCAACCCTTCTTTGGCTGAGACCGATGAAATGACCATGCCCGCCTCCTGCAGCCGCTCTTGATAGTCCGGATTAAACTCGTACCGATGACGGTGGCGCTCATGGATGCGCTCGACATTGCCATAAAGCTCGGCGGCCTTGGTGCCGGGGAGCAGGATGGATTCGCAGGACCCCAGGCGCATCGTCGCCCCCTTATCCTCCACGCCGATCTGCTCTTCTTGCAGGCTGATGATCGGATGCGGCGAGTCCTTGTCAAACTCGGTCGAGTTCGCACCTTTCAACTTGCAGACGTGACGGGCAAATTCAATGCTGGCAATTTGCATGCCCAAACAAATGCCAAAATATGGGATTTGTTCTTCGCGGGCATACTTGGCTGCTAGAATTTTTCCTTCGATGCCACGGTCGCCGAAACCGCCCGGCACCAAGATGCCGTCCACGTCGCCGAGCACTTCCCTGGCTCCGCGTGCTTCAATGTCCTCGGCTTCCACCCGCAGGATTTTCACCTTGGTATTGTGCTGGGCACCGGCGTGGATGAGTGATTCGTAGATGGATTTGTAAGCATCTAGCAAACCGTACTTGCCAGCCACCGCGATAGTCACTTTGTGCTTGGGATGGATCACTCGCTGGACGAAACGCTCCCAGCCTTCGAGGGCGGGCGGCGGGGTGTGACCGAGGCCGATCTTATCGACCACCAGGCGGTCGATTTTGTCGCGGCGAAGGTCGAGCGGGCATTCGTAAATCGTGTGGGCGACGTCGCGGAAGGCCACCACATTTTTTTTATCCACGTTGCAGAACATGGCGATTTTTTTCCGGTTATCTTCGTCGAGATCGGCCTCGGTGCGGCAGATAATGATATCAGGTTGGATGCCGAGTTCGCGGAGTTTGGCGACGGATTGCTGGGTGGGTTTGGTTTTCACTTCACCGGCGGCCTTGATGAATGGCAGCAGGGTGACGTGGATGAAGCAGACGTTTTCCTTGCCGACTTCGAGAGTGAATTGGCGCAATGCCTCGATAAAAAGCAAGCCCTCCATATCGCCCACCGTGCCGCCAATCTCGGTGATGAGCACGTTGACGTCCGGGTTGTTAGTAGTAACATCGTGCAAGCGGATTTTAATCTCATCGGTGACGTGCGGGATGAATTGCACCGTTTTGCCAAGGTATTCTCCGCGGCGTTCTTTCTTGATGACCGAATCGAAAACCTGCCCGGATGTCAGACTGTTCATCCGGGTCAGCACGCCGGATGTGAATCGCTCATAGTGCCCGAGGTCCAAGTCCGTCTCCGCGCCGTCATCCAGCACATACACCTCGCCATGTTGAAACGGCGACATGGTGCCCGGATCCACGTTGAGATAGGGGTCGAATTTTTGGATCAGCACTTTGAGGCCGCGGTGTTCGAGCAAGGTGCCGATAGAGGCGGCGGCCAGGCCCTTGCCGAGGGATGAGACGACGCCGCCGGTGACGAAGATGTATTTCATGAGGATGGGAAATGTGGGTTGGTAGAAGGGATTTGGGAAGTAAGGAGGGCCTCGACGATGCGGGCTTGTTCCGGGGTATCCACGCCTGGCGAGGTATCGGTGGTGGTGATGACGTGGATAGTTGCGCCGTTTTCGAGGGCGCGGAGTTGTTCGAGGGATTCTGCCCGCTCCAACGGTGAGGGCGGCCAACTGACAAATTGCTCCAGAAACCGCCGTGTGTAGGCGTAAATCCCCTTGTGGCGGAGCACCATGAGTCCCTCCACCGGGTTACGGAAGTAGGGCAGCGGCGAACGCGAAAAATACAGCGCCCGGCCACTCAGCGACGTGACGACTTTCACCACGTTAGGGTCTAACACCGCCGGATCGCTTGGATTCATCGGATTGGCAGCGGTGGCCATGTCCAACGCCGGGTTGTTCTCCATGGCAAGGGCCAATTCGTCGATGAGCGCAGGATCGATGAGCGGTTCGTCGCCCTGAATATTGATGATGTGGGTGGCGTGCGGCACTGCCCGAGCAGCCTCGGCGATGCGGTCGGTTCCCGTTGGGTGCACCGCAGATGTCATAGCCACTTGGCCGCCGAAGCCCAGCACTGCCTCCTGAATGCGCGGGTCATCGGTGGCTACCAACAGGGAATCGAGGTTGGAACATGCCAAGCAGCGGTCCCAAACGTGTTGGATCAGGGGCTTGCCGGCGATGAGATGGAGGGGCTTGCCAGGGAAGCGCGTGGATGCCCAGCGTGCAGGGAGAATACCGAGAATGTGGTTGGCTGGGGGAAGATGGCTCACGCTTGCAAGAGGCTGGGGGATGGTATGCCATGCCCCCCCATCCGGACAAGCCCTGTTTCCTGAAAAATCCCGGCCCCTATCCGTGTCGGCAATTCATGCCTGTTTTTTGCGAAATTTACCACTGGCCGCAGCTGAAAGACAAAGCCATCGGTGCTTGTTCATAGTCCGCGCGACATCAGTCAATCACCATCAACCGTGAGGAGATCATTATGGGAAACATCAGCATCGGTATCAATCTCGAGTTTGTCCGCCATGAAGACAAGTCGTTCGAGTGGGGCGTGAACAAGGCCGCGGAACTCGGCTACGAATATGTGGAACCCATGTTGCACTGGGGCCGCGAATTGCTCAGCGAGGCAGGCTACTTTCACAGCGTCTCGATGCTCGACGACCCCTTGCGGATCTCCCGCGCCTGTGCCGCCGCAGGGGTGAAACTCTCCGGATTCTCCGCCCATACCCCTCTGTGCAAGCCGGAAATCAGCACGGAGTATCTCAAACAGGCGATCCGCTTCGCCGCCGAATGCGGTGCCCCGGTCGTCAATACCGACGAAGGCCCGAAGCCCGACTGGACGACCGCTGACGAGGACCACGTGCTGATGCGCTACGTCCTGAAAGAAGCTGCCAAAATGGCCGAGCCGCGCGGCATTCTGCTAGGCATTGAGCCGCACCAGCAGTACTCGAAGCACCCCGATGGCCTCGACCGCATCCACGCCTTGGTGGCTTCCCCAGCCATCGGCATCAATTTCGACACCGGTAACAGTTACCTCTGCGGCCATGACCCCTATGTCTGGCTGGAACGGGTGGCCGACCGCCTTGTCCACCTTCACGCCAAGGACATTTCTATCAACCAGTCCGATGCCGAACGCGGCCAAGTCACCGGCACCCCCGTGGGCTGCGCATGCGGCGAAGGCGTCATCGATTGGGCGCGCATCATCGCCATTTGCAAAAAATGCCCGCGAGACATCGTGCTATCTGTCGAGTGCGGCACCGTCCCGCAAGCCGTCACCAGCATCGCCCATCTCAAGGCGCTGCTTTGATGATTGGACCCATGCCCCCGCCATGAAACTTCCGCTCTGCTGTCCGTTGGTCATTGCCTTGATGGTCGTGCATGTTGCCGCCGAGGCCCCACCGCCCGTTGTCCTGCGCGCCGAAAACGGGCCGATTATCGCGATGTGGCAAAAGGATGCCAATCCTAACAAACCATATATCTCCCAACTTTATGCGCCGGGAGAGAAGCCCGTTCAACTGATAGAAGACTCACCGCCGGATCATTTCCATCATCACGGATTAATGTTTGCCATAGGTGTTGATGACACGGATTTCTGGGCTGAAAAGGATATCAAGAACGCAGGTCGCCAGGAGTCGGTGGAAGTGAAGCCCGCTCCGGCAGGTGCCGGCTTCAACCAGACCCTGCGCTGGCTCGCCACGGATGGAACGAAATTGTTGGATGAAACCCGCCGGGTGCGTGTCCGCGCCACCGGCAAGGGCGCTGAGGCGGTAAACTGGCTCGACTGGGAATCCGTCCTGGCTCCGGCCGCCGGGCGCACGTCGGTCCGCCTTTTCGGTTCCCATTACTTCGGGCTTGGCATGCGCTTCCTGCCCGCATGGGCCAACAAGGCTGAGTTTCTTTTTTCTAACACCTCTGGCCAGGCTGTGGTGCGCGGCGACGAAAAACTCACCCCCGGGGTATGGGCCGCCGTGCGCTGCGAGATCGACGGCCACCCCGTCACCGTGCTGATGATCGATCACCCGGCGAATTCGCGCGCCGTGAAGTGGTTCACAATGGGCGCGCCGTTTTGTTATCTGTCCGCCGCGCTGGGGCTTGAGTCCGCACCGGCGCAACTCAAGGCCGGCGAGCACTGGACGCTGCGCTATGGCCTCGCCATCATCTCCGGACCCGCCGACACCGCCAGGCTGTCAAAACTTGCCGGGGAATGGACAAGCACCATCCAGATATCTGACGAAAAATCGAACCCTCCCAAACCATGATCCAACCATCCAACACCCGCGAGTCAGCCTCTAATATTTCAAGACGGCGTTTTCTCAAAACCGCCGTTGGGACCAGCACTGTGTTCGCCGTTCCTAACATTTACACGGGCACCTTGTTCGGTGCCGCTGCGCCTAGCAACCGGGTCAATGTCGGGCAAATGGGTTGCGGCAACATCGGCAGCAACTATCACATCCCGATCTTGAGCAAGATGGAAGATGTGCGCATCGTCGCGGTGGCCGACGCCTACAAGAGTCGGCGCGAGGTGGCTGCGGCGAATCTCAACAAGAAGTACGGTGAGAAGAATTTGGTGAAAGCGCACGCGGATTTCCGGGAGATTCTGGCGCGAACGGACGTTGATGCGGTCATCATCGGGGTGCACGACCACTGGCACACGCCGATGTCCATAGCGGCGGCCAAGGCCGGCAAAGATGTCTATTGCCAGAAACCGTTGGCGCTGGATTTCAGCCTCACCAAATTGTTGCGGCAGACGATCAAGGACAAGCAGCGGATTTTCCAGTTCGGCACCCAATACCGGTCGGGCGGGCCTAACGGCAGGTACCGGCGGATGGTTCAATTGGTTAGAAATGGCTACATCGGCAAGCTTGAGCGCATTGACCTTTGGAGCCGCGACGTGTCATTCAACGTGGGCAGTTATCACGTCAAGCCCTACGGCTCGGCCATCGAGATACCGGTGCCGGCGGACTTGGATTTCGACGTTTGGATGGGGCCATCCGAGATGGTGCCCTACACCGCAGACCGCGCCACAGAATGGGGCGGCTATCATTGCCCCGAGACGTCGCTAGGGTTTCTCGCGGGTTGCGCCATCCACGAACTAGGCCTCGCCCAATGGGCTAACAAGGCTGACCATACCAGTCCCGTCCGCTATGCCGGGACGGGCAGCGTTCCTCAAGAGGGGATTTTCCGGACCTTGGAGCGGTGGGACGTGATGTGTGATTATGCAAACGGGGTGAAACTGCGCTTCATGGATTGCCGCACGGCCAAGGCTAATGTCGCCTCGTCACTCCCCCGCGCATGGGAGGATGGCGATGGCATCATCTTCCATGGCAGCGAGGGATGGATCAGTGATGCCGAAGGGTTCTGTGCCAGCGATCAGGCACTCTGGAAATTGGATTTCAAGCCCACCGACGAACAGTTGATGATCTCGCCCGAACACAATCGCAATTTCATCGATTGCGTGAAATCCCGCAAGGAAACCATCTGTCCCGTTGAAATGGGCATTCGCTGCGATACGATCTGCCACCTCGCCGATATCGCGGCGCGGACCGGCCGGGTGATCGAATGGAATCCTGAAAAAGAGGAAATCACCGACGACGCCGATGCAACGAAGATGCTGTCCAGGCCATCACGGGAAAAATGGCGCGTTTGGTGAGCTGCATCACCGCCGCCTAGCAACTACCCTTGAACCGATCCAATAACTTCCGTGCATCCAACCATCACCCGCCGCCAATTTCTCCGCTCCTCTGCCGTCCCGCTGGCTGCCCTAGCCATTCCCGGCTTGTCCGGACCGGTCTGCGCCGCCCAAGATGCCACATGGCGGATGCGTCTGGTATTCTCCTCGGTGATGTTTGGCGGACTTCCCATCGAAGAGGCTTGTGAACGCGCGGCCAAACTCGGCTTCGAGTCCATCGATATCTGGTGCCCGTTTGACCGCTGCAAACACCTCGCCGACGCCTCCACACGCCTCGGCCCAGATGGCCTCAAGCAGTTGCTAGACAAGCACCACCTTGCCTTGGGCAGTTGCACCACCTACTCGACCCCGGCGGAGACGGTGGGGTTTCCCGCCTACGCTGAGTTTATTGGCAAGTGCGGCGGCGGTCTCGTCGTTCGCGAGTCCCAATACATTCACGTCAAACCCGCCGAGTTGACCGCTGCGATGAAGTCGTTCTTTGAAAAACTAAAACCCCAAATCGATCTCGCCGCCAAAGCCAAGGTGCGCTTGGCCATTGAGAACCACGGCGACGCCCTGCTCGGCACGCCCGACTCGTTCAAAGCGTTTGTCGACCTCAACCCCGCACCCCAACAAATTGGTTTGGCTGTCGCGCCCTATCACTTGCAGGCGATTCACGCATCGGTGGAAGATGTCATCGCCACGGCCGGTTCCCAGCTGTTGTTTTTCTATGCTTGGCAAAAAGCCGACGGGCTCGACCAACTACCGGGTCACGGCCCGTCGGATTTCGTCCCGTGGCTCAAGTCGCTGGCAAAAATCAACTATCAGGGGTTGCTCAGTCCGTTCATGCACGGCGGCCCGCAGCCCGACGAACTCACCCCGGCCATCGCAAAAGCCTGCGCTTACTTGAAAACCTGCCACACCAAAGCCATCGGATAGGGCCAGGCGGAGGGTCCTGCCGGATCGCTGAAAAATGCGCGCTCCGCCTGCCGTAGTGGCGGGATGAAACTGCCCCAGCTAGCCTTGGCCACCGCTATCGGTCTCGCCTGCTCATTGTCGGGTGGCTCGGCTGACGCCAAACCTAACATTGTATTCGTGCTGGCGGACCAGTGGCGCGCCTCGGCCTTTGGTCATGCGGGAGACCCCAACGTCAAGACGCCCCACCTCGACACGCTTGCGGCCCACAGCACACGCTTTACCAATGCGGTATCGGTGTGCCCGGTGTGTACGCCATATCGAGCGGCGCTGCTAACCGGGCGCTTTCCGACCTCGACGGGGATGTTTCTGAACGACCTCTATCTGCCGGACTCTGAGTTATGCATGGGCGAGATTTTTAAGTCCGCCGGCTACGACACGGCCTATATCGGCAAGTGGCACCTCGACGGCCACGGCCGCAGTTCCTATATTCCACCCGAGCGCCGCCACGGATTTGATTACTGGAAGGCCGCCGAGTGCGATCATAACTACAACCACTCGCACTACTACGCAGGATCCTCACCCGAGAAACAATATTGGCCCGGCTACGATGCCTTCGCCCAAACTGCCGACGCTCAACAATACCTGCGCAGCCGCACTCCGTCCGACAAACCATTCCTGCTCGTCGTGGCCTTCGGCCCGCCGCATTTCCCCCACGACACCGCACCGCCAGAGTATCAGTCGCTCTATCAACCTGACAAACTATCACTCGCCGGCAACGTCCCGGCGGCGGCGTCCGCGGCGGCGCGCAAGGAATTGGTAGGTTACTATGCGCATTGCACGGCCCTTGACAAATGCGTCGGAGACCTGCTCTCCACGCTCAAGGAAACCGGGTTGAACGAACACACGCTGGTCGTGTTTACCGCCGATCATGGCGAGATGATGGGCGCTCATGACGTGTCGCCGAGGATGAAGCAATGGCCCTATGACGAGGCCGTCAATGTCCCGTTTCTCCTCCATGACCCGCGGGCTGCGGCACGGGTCGTTAACACTCCGCTCAACCCCCCGGACATTCTGCCGACCTTACTCGGGCTCGCGGATGTGGCGGTTCCGCGCAGCGTCGAAGGCGAAGACCTTTCGGCTGTCGTCAGCGGCAGTGGCAACCCGCCGGATCGCGCCGCCTTGATGATGAGCGTGTCGCCGTTCATCCCGCATTTGGTCGAGTATCGTGGCATACGCACCAACCGCCACACGTATGTGCGTAACCTCGCCGGGCCATGGTTGCTCTTTGATAACCAAGCCGACCCCCTCCAATTGCACAACCTAACGAATGATCCGGAAAGCGCCGGACTGCGCCAAATCCTCAATGCGCGCTTGGATGCCGCGTTGAAGCAAGCCGGCGACACCTTCCGCCCGCGCCAGTACTACCTCGACAAGTGGGGTTACACGGTGGCACCACAGGACAGTATTTCCTATGCGCCTAACGCCCGTGTCCAAAGCCCGCGGCCGCAACCCGCACCTTAGCAATCACATATATCAACCCAACTAACACCATGCATCCAACCCTACGCCATAGCTTGCTCACGCTGCTAATGATTTCCTGCGCGCTGCGAGCGGCCGACTTATCAAAAGTTCCACAGATCCACGAGTCCACCGCCCAGCGTGACGAGCGCATGCAATGGTTTCGCGACGCCAAATTTGGCATGTTTATCCACTGGGGCCCGTGCTCGGTAGGGTCCAAGGAGATTGGTTGGGACCGTCAGGCTAACCGGCCTTGGGACATCAATGGCATCCAAACCCCCCGCGGTATTGACCCGGTGTATGACAACTACTACAAGCAGTTCAATCCGACGAAATACAATGCCGAGGAATGGGTCCGCTTCGCAAAGGAATCCGGAATGAAATACATGGTGCTCATTGCGAAGCACCACGACGGGTTTGCACAATTCGATTCCAAAGTGTCTGACCATGACATCATGGCCAGCCCTTATGCCAAAGACATTGTGCGAGCCTACGCCGATGCCTGCCACAAGCAAGGCATGAAACTCGGCCTCTATTACTCGACTCGCGATTGGTGGCACCCGGATTACCTGGTTGGCGACAACGTGAAATACGACGAGTTCTATCGGACTCAGGTCAGAGAGTTGCTAACCAACTACGGCGAGGTGGACGTGATGTGGTTCGACCACGTCGGCGGCCAGGACTGGGGCAAGTGGAAGTTCGACGAGCTCTTCTCAATGATGTATCAACTCCATCCCAAACTCATCGTCAATGACCGGGCCGCCAAATTCTGCGGGCCGAAAAGCCCGGAAGACCGCGGGCCTGCCACTCCCGAAATCGCCAAAATGACCCGGGGCGACTACTATACGCCTGAGGGTAGCATCGGCGCGATGGACATCGCCAAAGACTGGGAATCCTGTATCCACGTCGGCCAGGGCTGGTCCTATCACGGCGAGGACGGCTTCCGCGGGCCGGAGGATTGTATCCGGATGTTAGTGAGTTGCACCACCGGCGGTGGCAACCTGTTGCTTAACTTCGGGCCGCGTCCCGATGGCACCTTCGCCGACGGCGAGGCCAAAGTCGCGCGGGCTATGGGCGAGTGGCTTAAAAAGTATGGTGAGGGTATCTACGGCACCCGTGGCGGTCCCTACCGCAACGGCAGTTGGGGCGGATCCTGCCACAAGGGCAACAAGCTATTTTTGCATATCTATGACTGGCCCAAGACGGGACTCGCATTTGATGCTCTTCCTTACAATGTTGTGTCGGCCCGCACGCTCACCGGGGCTCCGGCTACTTTCAAACAAAGTGCCGATGAACTCACCATCGAAGTGGCCGCGAAAGATCGGGACGCCCCGGTCACAGTGATTGAATTGACCTTGGATCAACCGGTCGAAGCCGCCCGCATCATCGGGGTGGCAAAGGTGCCCAAAGGATATCTGTCCGAGCACGGTGCCATCCTCAGCGACGGGGCCAAGTTGGAAATCAGCTCCACCTCACCCTGGGATAACGCCGCCAATCACCCGCGTCTCTTCACCGGCGATAAATTGGATTTTGCATTTCACACTGGCGACGAAAAGAACCCGTGGGCTAAGATCGACTTGGGGGCGGTAAATACCCTCAACTTGGTGGAAATTGACAACCGCCCCAATGAGCGCCGCACCACAGGCTTGATCCTATCTGTCTCTCAGGACGGCCAGCAATGGCAGGAAGTCTGGCGCGCCAAATCCTGGGAATCCACATGGGTCGTCCCCCTAACTCATTTCGAAGCAGGCATCGACGCGCCGGGGCGCCCAGCCCGCTTCATCAAGCTGGAAACCCAAGCCGACTCTCCCCACCCTCTGATGCTGCAGCGCGTCACAATCTACGGCCGGAAGTGACGCTTGCTTGCTCAATCCCACTGCAGCGAATAAACCCAACCATCGAATTTGAAAAATGTGTGGGATTCCCAATCGGTAATCTTTGAGATAACCTGAAAATTGAAATCTTGCCTAGGCGGCCCGGATAGTTATTTTCGGCTTTGAGGAGTTATCCGATGTTAGTGACGAAATCACCCAATTTAGCGACTCGTGTGCTGCTGGTGTGCTGCGTAAGCGCTCAATAGCCGGCCACTAGGCAGGCGGGGGCATTGGTAGCATACAT
>JBAXCM010000126.1:0-10340 GCA_037141475.1 Verrucomicrobiota bacterium
CACCAGAAGGTGACGCTGCCGCACGCTCTCAATTGCCTGGAGCAAGACGGCCACGTCACCAACTTCGACAAGGCTGCCGGCAAATTTGTCGGCGCGCTGGCGGGCCATCCCGCCTTCGACTCGGATTTGCACAAGGCACTCGAAGGCGCGCTGATTTCCCTGCAGCACTTCGACGACAGCACCCTGCGTCAGCGGGTTGAGGCTATCATTGAGCGCATTCTCGCGGCCCAACAGCCGGATGGTTTTCTCATCGCCTACTACATCGTCAACGATCAGGATAAACGCTGGGAGAACCTGCGCCGAGGCCACCAAATGTACAACGCCGGCCACTTTTTCGAAATGGCCGTAGCCGAACAACAACTCAGCGGCCAACCCAAGGTGCTCGCCGCCGCCCAGCGCTTCGCCGATCATATCGACGGTATCTTCGGGCCTAACAAACGCTACGACGTCGATGGCCATGAGGAAGTGGAGCTGGCCCTCATCCGGTTGTACCGCGCCACCGGCGAGCGCCGGTATCTGGACCTGGCGAAATTTTTCCTGGATGAGCGCGGCTACGTCCATGGCACCACACACAAGTTGTTTGATCCGGCGTCCGTCGCAGCGCCGGTCAAGCCCGAGGGCAAGCTCGAGCCCGAGCAACCACATGCATTGGGAGACGCCCGGTTGCGCCCCGACAGGTGCCGCATTCAGGATCACCAACCCGTAATCGACCAGCACGAGGCCGTCGGTCATGCCGTGCGCGCCGGTTACTTGTATAGCGCCATGACCGATATTGTGCGCCTGATGGAGGCTCCCGGCTACGCGCAGGCGCTCGACGACTTGTGGCGTGATGTGGTGGATCACAAAATGTATCTGACCGGCTCGCTGGGCACCGGTCAATACGATGACGAGGGATTCGGCGACGCCTATCTCCTGCCTAACGAATCCGCCTACTGCGAAACCTGCGCCGCCGTCACCCATATTTTCTGGCAATACCGCATGGCCCTGCTCAAGGCCCAAACCCAGTACGCCGACCTGTTGGAACTGACGCTCTACAACGGAATGCTGGCGGGCATATCCATCGCCGGCGACCAGTTTTTCTATCAAAACCCGCTGGCCAGCGCGAAGGGTGCCAGCCGCAGCCCGTGGATCGGCCTGTCGTGCTGCCCGACGAATATGGCGCGGCTCATCCCTCAAATTGGCGGCTTCATGTATGCCCAGGGGCCAGGTCAAATCTACGTCAACCTGTACGCCGCCGGCGAGGCCAAGCTCAAGTTGGACGATGGCACGCCGGTCAAGCTCACCCAGCAAACTGAGTACCCGTGGGACGGCCACGTCGCCCTAACCGTCGCGCCGGAACCGGCGCGCGCCTTCGAGTTGTGCCTGCGCATCCCGGGCTGGGCGCGGGGCCGCCCGGTGCCCAGTGATTTGTATCAATTCACCGGCCCCGAGGTGCCACCAGTGACCCTCAAACTCAATGGTCAGGCCGTGGCCGCCACCCCGGGTGCCGACGGCTACCTGCACCTGCAGCGCACCTGGCAGGCTGGCGACGTGGTCGAATTGGACATGCCCATGCCAGTCCAACGGGTCGTGGCCCACGCCAAAGTCGCCGCCGACCGGGGCAAGCTGGCGTTGATGCGCGGCCCGCTGGTGTATTGCCTTGAGGCAGTCGATCAGCCCGGCACGGATCTCGCGCAATTGGTGTTGCCCAAGACGGCCGCGTTGCGCGCCGAGCACCGCGCGGATTTGTTGGGCGGGGTCACCGTTCTAACTGGCCAGGCCATGGCCGAGGGGCGCCCCTTCACATTCACCGCCGTGCCCTATTACGCCTGGGCCAACCGCGACAAAGGGGCCATGCGCGTGTGGCTCAAGCAGGCGGACTAAGCTGGGCTGCCACAGGCGGGACCACAACGGCTGTGACAGCGGGAGCGTGGTTCAATGGGTGTCTAGTGCCCACGAGTTGCTTCATGCGTGCCACGTATTCAGCACGCAGTTATTGCTCTTGGATCACCCTTCCAGGCAGGGCAAATGGTGTTACTAACAGAATCGTGATGGCCAGCACGATCCATCGCCAGATCTTGTGTTTCAAGACCAGCAGCAGTGTCCCAAGCCAAACTCCAAGGGTCGTGCCCACCAGCGCCACGCGGTGCAGGTTGCTCAGAATCGGATCGCGCTGAAGAATAAACAGTCCGATGATCGCGCAACTTGTCAGAAAGATGAGAATTTTTCGCCACATGTTCGTCTGGCGTCTCAAGCGTCGAGCCACCATCAGTGGCCTCACCTCAAGACGAAACGTGAGGCTGAAATTGGCTGGCAACCTTGTCAAGCCCTTGGCAAAATCAGGGTTGTCGACGAATTGATTTTGAACGCGGAGTGAGCGTTAGCGAGTTTGACAACTTGGCGAAGCCTGATCGGCATGGCACCGCGAAGCGGGGCAATGTTCGTCTTTGTCTTCGCCCAAGCCCCGGCCAAGTCGGCGGTGCCCGCCGCCGCGCAGCTCTCTTTGCGCCGCCGCAATCATCAAGGGGGCCTGATCGGACCCCGGAATGTCGCGGCCGGATTGTCGCGGCTTGACGAGCCGGGGTCATGGGTCTAGGGTCGTTGCGTATGAACTACTTGGAGCGCATCACCATTGACCCCGGCACCCGCAGTGGCAAGCCCTGCATTCGCGGCACGCGCATCGCGGTGGCTGATGTCTTTGATTACCTTGGTGGCGGTATGAGCATTCCTGAGGTATTGGACGATTTCCCCGATCTCACCGCCGCTGACATTCGCGCCTGCTTTGCCTATGCCGCAGATCGCGACCGCCGCCTTAACGCCGTGCCGCATGAAGTTGCTGTTTGATGAGAATCTTTCGCCGAGGCTGCCCGGCTTGTTAGCCGGGCTTTTTCCAGGTAGTTTGCATGTCCGCGAGTGTGGTCTGCTCGGCCTTGCTGATGAGGAGGTGTGGGACTATGCCCGCCATCACGGTTTTGCCATCATCTCGAAGGACTCCGACTTCCAGCAGCGCAGCCTGCTTTACGGGCCGCCACCCAAGATCGTCTGGCTCCGCATTGGCAATTGCACTCGCGACGAACTGGTTAGACTCATCACGACTCGCGAGCGGGATATTCACGCGCTCGACACGAATCCCTTTGATGCGCTGCTCGTCCTCTCATAAGTCCACCCTGAATTGCAGGTTTTGACCGTCCTCGGGAGGACGGTCTGGATATGCGCCGCCGCCGCCCCGGCCTTTTTGGGTCGGTTTGGCGGCGATGTTCAATGTTGGGTGTTCGTGTTCTCCACGGCGTGCTCAGAATTCCGGTAAGCAGTACTTCAGTGGTGAAAATAGCCGCGAACCAGCCCTAAAAACGGGAAAATGCGGGTGGAGGGAGCATTTTGCTTGCCAAGGGTGGGATGGTGGCTACTTTGCGTGCCGAACCATCAACCTAGGACGTTCCGGCGGCAGAGCTGGAGCCATCCCTTACTACCATGAGCGACAACGCAATCAACCTGAAAGAATTCCAGCTCCACGAAGGAGACACCGGCAGCGCCCCCTATCAAGTGGCCCTGCTCACCCAGCGGATCCATCACATCACGGATCACCTTAACATCCACAAGAAGGACTTTTCGTCGCGCCGGGGGCTGCTCAAGTTGGTCTCGATGCGCCGCAAGCACTTGGATTACATCAAGGGCAAGAGCGAGGAGCGCTACAAGCAGATCATTCAGAGTCTGGGCCTGCGCCGCTAATCCGATCTCCGCAGTGCGGCCGCGTGGGCAAACCCGCGGCCGTCCCGCAAACCGGCAGTCACGTTAGAATATTCCGTGCCTGCCGCCGGACCCCGGTCCGTCAGCCCGTGCATATTGGCAGGGGTTGCGGCCGGTCCGCAAACCACCGCCTTGAGCGCCTGCCCGGCAATTCCGCTGTGCAGGCTTAAGGCACAGACAACAAGAAGCAGAACAAAGAAACACAAGAAAAAAGCAACTATGAACATCCATACACTAACGAGCCAAGTCGGCTCAAACCCGATTACGATTGAAACCGGCAAGCTTGCCAAACTCGCCGACGGTGCCGTGACCGTGCGTTGTGGGGACACCATCATTTTGGTCACTGCCGTGTCGGCAACCAAGGTGAAACCCGGCCAGACATGGTTTCCGCTATCGGTGGAATACAAGGAAAAAGCCTCGGCTGCCGGAGTATTTCCCGGTGGTTATTTCAAGCGCGAAGGCCGCCCGACCGAAAAAGAAATCCTCACCTGCCGCATGACCGACCGCCCGCTGCGGCCGCTGTTTCCGAAGGGGTATTTTTATGACACCCAGATCATCGCCATTCTGCTTAGCGCGGATGCCGAAAACGATGCCGACATTCTCTCGATGAACGGCGCCTCCGCTGCCCTGTGTCTGTCCGATATTCCCTTCGGCGGTCCGATCGGCGCGGTGCGCGTTGGCCGGGTCAACGGCAAGTTTCTGATCAATCCGACCTTTGCGCAACGCAGTGAGAGCGATCTGGACCTCATCTACGTGGGCAACAAGACCGACGTGATCATGATCGAAGGCCAAGCCGACGAACTGCCCGAAGAGGAATTTATCCAAGCGCTTCATTTCGCCCAGCAAGCTGTTGCCCAACTCGTTGCCATGCAGGAGGAACTCGTCCGCCTGGCAGGCAAGGCCAAGCGCGAGTTCACACCGATCTTGGCCAAGGATAACTTGTTGGAGATCGCCTATGAAATTGCCGGTGACCGGATTGAGGCCGCTATCTACGCTCCCACCAAGACGGAGCGCGCTAAAAAAGTCGGTGCCCTGCGCGACGAAGTGGAAGCTGCTATCAAACAGCGTGCTCCGGAAGCCACCGACTTTGATGTCGAACAGGCGTTCGAATACCTGCAGAAAAAGGCTTTCCGCATCTCTATCATGGAAAAAGGCCTGCGCGCCGATGGCCGCAGCATCGGTGACCTGCGCCCACTTTACGGTGAGGTGGGCACTCTGCCACGGGTCCACGGCTCCGCTTTGTTCTCGCGCGGCGAGACCCAAGCGCTGGCCATCACCACCCTGGCTCCGGCCGATGAAAAGCAGAATTTCGATAACTACTGCGGTGGCGAAGATAGCAAGCGTTTCATTCTGCACTACAACTTCCCTCCGTTCTCGGTCGGTGAAACCGGCCGCATGGGTGGCATCAATCGCCGCGAAATCGGCCATGGTTCGTTGGCAGAGCGCTCGATCGAACCGGTCATCCCGGACGAAGCGGATTTCCCCTACGCTATCCGCGTGTCTTCGGAAGTAACTGAATCGAATGGTTCCACCTCGATGGCCTCGGTTTGCGCCGGCACCATGGCGTTGTTGGATGCCGGGGTGCCCCTCATCCGTCCAGTCAGCGGTATTTCCGTTGGCTTGGTCACCGAAACGAACGATGAAGGCGCGCTCAAGTCGTACAAGATGTTGCTAGACATCATTGGTTCAGAAGACTTTTACGGCGACATGGACTTCAAACTCTGCGGCACCAGCGAAGGTGTCACTGGCTATCAGTTGGACCTGAAATTGCCCGGCCTGCCCATCGCCATGCTCGAAGAAGCCATCCACATCGCCAAAGCCGGTCGCGGCAAGGTGTTGGAGAAGATGGCGGAGTCGATCACCACACCTAACCAACTCAGCCCGCATGCCCCGCGCATTGTCACTGTGAAAATCCCGCCGGATCGCATTGGCGAGCTCATCGGGCCTGGTGGCAAGAACATCAAGGGCATCCAGGCGGAGTCCGGAGCGGAGATCAATATTGAGGACGACGGCACCGTTCACATCTATGCCTCCAAGGAGGAAGGTCTGCTGCGCGCCAAGGACATGATTGAGCGCATGTTCCAGGAGATAGAGGTCAACAAGGTTTATACCGGCAAGGTCGTTTCCGTCACCGCCTTCGGCGCATTCATGGAAGTGCTCCCAGGCAAGGACGGCCTAATCCACGTCTCCGAACTCGCCGAAGGCCGCACTGAAAACGTCGAGGATATCGTCAAAAAAGGCGATATCGTCACCGCCAAGTGTGTCGGCGTCGATGAAAAAGGACGCGTCAAAATGAGCCGCCGCGCTTGGCTGCGCGACCAAAAGGCGCTGGCCGCCGAAGCTGCCGAACCGGCCGGCCTCGTCTAACCCAAGCCATGCTAGGCGAGACTTTAGACGGCAAGCCCCGGAGAAATTGATCTAACATTCATATCTAAGGACTTCCAAAAAGGTCGGGCCGGCATTCCCTAGCGGGGATGTCGGCCCTTTTTTCGCGGTTGCGAGTGGGATGGAAATCGGTGAGGTGTTTTCGGTGCGGCTTGTCGAGCCAACCGGTTCATGGGCGATTCATGGTCATCGGCGGTCATAGACACGCTTCTACAATCCTGCACATTCTTGGGCGGCTGTTAGGTCTGAGGGCAATTTTCTGGGGAGTTGATCTTGCTCGAACCTGTGGCGCTTTTGCGGTCGAACACTGAGGCCTGGAGATGGGAGAGAACGCACGGCGCTTTCACTCGTGCTTTCAATTGGCACTGGTGGACGAGACGCCCTCCCTCCTTGATCCATGCCAAATTCTGTGGCTGGCGATTTTGCCAACGTGGGCCGCGATCTCGCTGTGGTTCACGTTGATCTCCAGCGCAGAGGGTTGGTTTTGGCGGTGACAGATATGTCTGTTGGAAATTGATGACAGGGCCTCACCGATGTGTGGAGAGTTCCTTGTGACTGGTGACCTTTCATCGGTGGGGCGTATCAATGCGGACGGGTTCGAGCTCGAACCGATAGGTTGAGAGGAACCGACCGGGTGCAGCCGGCCGCAGTGTGAGCGTGAGTCCACTGGCCGTCTGCGACCATTTGATTTTTTCCGTGGACCC
The DNA here is from genome assembly GCA_037141475.1 of Verrucomicrobiota bacterium. Lineage (GTDB taxonomy): Bacteria > Verrucomicrobiota > Verrucomicrobiia > Verrucomicrobiales > Akkermansiaceae > Luteolibacter. The sequence continues at coordinate 6,816 of JBAXCM010000126.1, forward strand.
CAGCATGTCTACCGACACAATCGGTTGACCGGCCAATGCTTCCTTGGCTAGCGCTTTGATGGTTAGCTCTCCGGCCTGTCCGGATGGGCAGAAGACATAAACCGAGTTTCCCTTGGCGGTGAAGCGGATATCACAACCGATACTCTCGTCCTTCTCGTGAAACACCCTCCACGGCGTGGTGCCGTAAATCGCCTCGCCGTTGACGTCCATCCATGCGCCTACCTCTGCAAGCCGGTCAATACACGGTTGGGGAATAAGTCCTTCTGGCGTTGGGCCGACGTTGAGCAGGTAGTTGCCTCCCTTGCTGACAATTTCCACGAGGCGGGAGACGATTCCGGCTGCGGACACCCAGTTGTGGTCATTGGCGCTGAAGCCGTAGCTGGTATTCATCGAGCCGGGGTTTTCCCACTCGAAGCCGAGGTTCTTCTCGGCGATCTCGTTGTCGCCGGTGGAAATGTAATCGCAGTGCGGCGGCGGGATCTTCGCCGGGAACCGGCAGCCTTGGATCCGGCTGTTGATGACGCATTCGGGTCGCAGCCTGCGGATCGTCTGATAGAGATCCTCGACCTGGGCATCGGTCTTCATGTCAATTTCATCGAACCACAACAAATCCGGCCGGTATTTCGTCAGCAGCTCCTCGACCTGCGGTTTGGCGAAGGTGGTGAAGTAGCGGTCGAAATCCTCTCGTTTTGATTCGGGAAAGTCCCAGACGTTGGCTTGCTTGTAATGATTGCCGGGACCTTGCGGGCGATACCAGTCGCGGTCGATCGAATAATAGCATCCGAAGCGCAGGCCGGAATCACGGCAGGCATCGACCAATTCCCGGGTGACATCACGTTTGAACGGCGTGGCGTCGGCGATGTTATAGGGCGTCAGGCTCGACTGGAACATGCTGAAACCGTCGTGGTGTTTGGTGGTTAGAACCAAGTATTTCATGCCGGCTTTCCTGGCGATTCCGGCCCAAGCGTTGGCGTCGAAATGAACCGGGTTGAACTTGGCAGCGAGTTTCTCATATTCTTTGGCGGGGATTTTCTCTCCGAACATGATCCATTCGGAGTAGCCGGAATCGTGCACCTGGTCCTTCCAAGTGCCACCCGGGATCGCATACAATCCCCAATGGATGAACATGCCGAATCTGGCCTCGCGCCACCATTGCATGCGCCGATCGCGGGCTTCCTTGGTTTCTGTTGTGGGCGCGTTGCTTCCAACGGCGAGCGTCGCCGATGGTTCCTGCGGCAGGGTTGTCCCGGTCTTTTCGTCGGCAGAAGACGCGGTGCCAATCAGCAGGGCTCCGAGGAATAGGGTCAATGGAGATGTCTTGTGCATCATGGATTCAGATTGAGTGATTGGGGTGTGGCTTTGATCGTTAGGTTGCCATGGGCGGATGGGTCCAATCCCTCGTTCACGGCGCTAAGAGCGGACTTGTTCTCGAAGAGCCACTCTTCTCTTGTTGGAATTTCCGTAAAGGGTTCCAGAATGATGAGGCCATCGGGATCTTGCGCGGCATGGAACTTGCGGGATCCTGCCGCGAGCTTGCCAAGGGAAATGCGCCCATTCGCGGCGGGGCGGATGATGTGGACTGTTGCCATGCGGTGATCCTGTCACGCGATGGCAAACCTTCAAGTGGGAAATGAGCGATTTCCCACCGAGATTCGGAATTGTGAAGTTGCTTTCGTTAGGTAAAAATTTCTGCTTGGGAAGAAGACAGGAGATTTGAACAAGAAGCGCCTTGCGCAGTCCGGTGCCTCTTCTTTGTTGCGTCTTGCGTCGCGTCATGGGTCTGATGCGCTGCCTCGCTAGGTGAATCTCTGGTGCTGTTCCAAACGAGTAGTCGCCGTGGCCGGACTTGGTGACATCGAGCCATCCGTCCCAAACGACCGAAAACGTATTGTTATCCGTGATTCCGGGCAGCACACCCGCAAACGAGCCGTAGTTGATGTCAGTAGTCTGAGTGCCTGTCCCGCTGGGAACAAGCGCCAACAGATTGGCGATGGGATTGAGGATGGACGTCCCCTCGGTGGTGTCGTAGGTCGATAGATTCATTTCGCCCTTTGGTTCTGCAGAGCCGAACATTGTGAGCGCCACGGTATAAACATGGGTGACGAGTGAATCTGAGGAAGTGACAGTGAGCTCCACCGGATTGGCAAAGTTCAGCGTGTCACCGGATTGCACCACATTGCCGTTTACTGTGCACGTGGCACCGCTGGAAAGTGCGAAAACAGGAGCCAGCGCCGTCACATTCGTTCCGTACGGCACAGTCCAGGCGATGCCTGCAGCGTTGCTAACAATTGTTCCGACGTCGGCACCAGGACCGAAATCGAGAACCTTGGCATCGGGCGTGAACAACATGGCAAACCACTTGCTCATCAGGTATTGCTCGACCTCAACGCGCTCTTGTTCGGTTAGCACCCGGTCGTAGATGATCACCTCGGCCTGGTACTGGTTGCCGGCATGATAGCACCCAGACCGCTCTCCGTGCCCGAGTTTGCAATATAGACTGGCGCGGCATTGCCGGACGGCACTGTGGCGTTGGCACCACTGCTGCTACCGTCATTCCACTGCGTAACGGGTGCACTGTCCGCCAAGCCGAGCACTGAGGCGTCGAACCAGCGGGCGTAGCCTGCCACAGGGGGACCGGGCACTGCATGGGCGTTTCCCGCCCTCAGCCCCAACGCCGCCGATAAAGCGAGAGCTAGGTGTTTTAGACAATGGATGGAATTTGGTATATTAATGGTAATTGTTTTGCTCGGCTTTCGGGCACTGTTAATTGTTAGCTCGAATTCTTCTCGCACAGGCTGTGGTGTTGGAGGTGGGACCCGCTGGAATGGCTGGACTTTTGGTTCGGATTTGCCTTGAGAAAGCGGGTGATAGAACGCAAAATCAAGGCCAGCCCAATTGAATAAGGCCATGATGAATCCACTAAATTCCGACATGCATTTTCCCACCCGATTCATCCGTCGGCAGTTTGTGGGAACGACCGCCGCCACCTCGGCATTCCTGCTAGCTCCCCGTCATCTGGTGGCCGGCTCCGGCGAAGACGCGCCCAGTGCCAAGCTCAACATTGCGGGAATCGGCATCGGTGGTATGGGGGCTGGCAATCTAGCCAACCTTGAGTCGCAGAACATCGTCGCGCTGTGCGACGTGGATCTCAATGCCACCCTGTGGGCCGCCGGCCTCTGAATCACCCGAATATCCAGTCTAACGCTCATGAAACAGCTACTGATATCAACTGTCGCAGCCATCACCCTGGTGGCCGCCAGCGCCGCCGAAGCAAGCGAATCACATCCCATGGTTCACACCCAAGTTGACTGGCCGGCGTTCCTCGCCCGCCAAGACATGGTCTGGGATAGCCTGCCAAATAATTTCGACTGCGGAGCGTTTCTTGGCAACGGCATGATGGGTGCCACTATCTATCAGGATGGCGACAACCATCTTCGCATCGAGATGGGCCGCTCGGATGTAACAGAGCATCGGCGGGACAACGCCCGCCTGCCCATCGGCGGACTGGTGTTGACCAGCGCCGGG
>JBAXCM010000127.1:0-10321 GCA_037141475.1 Verrucomicrobiota bacterium
CCTATACCGGCACCACGACCGCGAGTGCAGGCGCGCTGTTGGTGAATAGCCCTGGTTCGACCCACGCCAGCAGCGGCGTGACGGTACAACGCGGCGGCACCCTTGGAGGGACCGGCACGATCAATGGCACCGTGACGGTCAACGCAGGCGGCATTCTGCAGCCGACCACGACCGGCACTGCGGGCACGCTCACCTTGTCGAATGCCACGGCACCATCTTTCGCCTCGTCCAGCACGCTGAAAATCCGCGTGCCGACGACCTCGACTGCGGATAAGGTTTCCCTGAGCCATGCCACCCCGGTTTTTTCCTGCAGCAATTTGGACCTTGTCATTGATACCACCGGTTTGGGCGGCGCGGCCGTCACCGGGGCGCTGATCGTGCAGACGGCCAATGCGTCCGGCATCAGCGGCACCTTCCACAGCGTCACCGCCAACGATGGATATACTCCGACGGTCCACTACAACGCCAACTCGATCACCGTGGATCTAACCGTCACCTCCGCCCAGACAAGCACGTTTGTCCTCACGGATTTCTCAGGTACCCAAACCGCAGGCACGGCCGGCACAATCACGGTCATGGCCCAAAATTTCTATGGGGTCACGGCCACCGGCTATGTAGGCACCATCCATTTCACCAGCACGGATGGCGCAGCTGCCTTGCCGACGAACTACACGTTCCAGCCGTCGGACAACGGCGTGCATACTTTTACCAACGGCATCACTCTCAATACGCCAGGCACCCAATCCATCACCGTCGCCGATTCGGTCACGAATTCGATCAGTGGCACCCAGTCTGGTATCATCGTGGCGGCGGGGGCCTCTGCGGCCACCTTGACCGTTGAGGGGTTCCCAACTCCAGCGGTGGCAGGCACGCCGGGCAGCGTGACGGTCACGGCCAAGACCGCCGGTGGCAGCACGGCCACCAGCTATACCGGCACGGTGACCTTCACCAGCACTGATGGCGCGGCGGTGTTGCCCACCAACTACACTTTTCAGCCCTCGGATAACGGTGTGCATACCTTTACGAATGCGGTGACCCTCAAGACGGCGGGCACCCATTCCATCACAGCGACCGACACGGTGGCGTCCTACATTGCCGGCGCTGAGTCCGGCATCAGCGTGATTCCGGCCGCTGTCGCCGCCTTGACGGTGACCGGTGCGCCAAGTTTGCAGTGGGCGGGCGCGACAGTCAGCGAGTCGGTCACCGTGAAGGATGCCTACAATAACCTCGCCACCAATTACACCGGCACGATCCACTTCACCAGCACCGACGGAGCTGCGGTGTTGCCCGCTGACTACACTTTTACCGGTAGCGACAGCGGCACACACACCTTCACCAACGGCGTGACGTTCAACACCGATGGCACGCAATCCATCACCGCCACCGATACCGGATCATCCGTCGCCGGAACGCAGTCCGGCATCGTGATCGCGACCGCAGAGACCTTCACTTGGAATTTCCCATTGGCCGGCGTGTGGAGCAACGCGACCAAGTGGACCAACGAAGCTGGCGTTGCATTGCCGCCGGCCACCTCCGGCCTGGCGAAATACAAGATGATCTTCAACCAGTCCGGGACCTATACCGCCACCCAGGACCTCGCCGATGGCTTCGTTCTCAATCAACTGAATTTCACCGGCTCGACAGTGACCATCAACGGCAACGGACTGGCTCTCGTCAGCAACGGTGCCACACCGCCGCAAATCAACCAGAGTGCCGCAGTAAATTCCACGGTCGGCAACAACCTCGCCCTGAACGCCGACACCACTGTGGACCTGATCGGAGGCGTCACCCTCAATGGTGTGATTTCCGGTGCGGGCGGCATTACCAAGACCGGCTCGGGTGCCCTGAACATAGGCAACTCGGCTAACAGCTACGGTGGCCCCACCGTCATCAGCAATGGCAGGTTGACTTCCAATGTTGGAGGCAACGGGGGCTTCGGCACTGGCAGTTCCATTACACTTGCCAACGGCGCGTTCCTCGATTTGAACGGCCCCAGCACGGTCGTCACGAAAAGTGGCATCTTCAATGGCGGCACCATCACCGCCAACAACGGGTTCAGCGCAACTTGGAGTGCCCCCATCACCCTGAACGCAAACACGACCTTTGACACTGGCATGTCTGTCAATGGTATTATCGGCGGCACCGGCGGGTTGATCAAGATTGGTGGCGGCACGATGTCCCTTAACGCCGCCAACACCTTCAGCGGCACCATGGCAGTGAACGTCGGCACGCTGAAGCTGGGTGCCTCGGGATCCATCAACGATGCCACCAATCTATCACTCGCGGCCGGCACAACCTTCGACGTGTCTTCCATCGGCTCTTATGTCTTGAGCAGCAGCACTGCCTTGAGCGCCAGTGGCGCGGCAACCGCCGCCACCATCAAGGGTGCTGTCGGCGGCACCGTGAGCCTCGGCGCGCAGCCGATCCACTTGTCATTCACCCCGACCAGCTTTGCCGGCGATGTCGCACGTCCCGCGCTGAAGGTTTCGCAGGGCGCATTGGTTCTGGACAACAACCCACTCACCGTCAAGAACGCCGCAGCGACCGCCTTGGGCACCGGCGTCTATCGGCTGATCCAGGTGGGTGACGGTAGCACCGGCACCATCACAGAAAATGTCACGCCCTCCTACCCGGTCACCGTCACCGGAACAGGGCTGGCGACGGGAACGGCGGCTACCATTTCCGTTAGCTCCGGCAATGTGATCCTGACGGTGGTAAATACGGACCCGTATCTGGCTTGGGCCACCGCTCACGGACTGACGGATGCCAACAGCGCGGCTGACGCCGATCCGGACAACGATGGCCTGGTCAACGCGCTGGAGTTTGTGCTTGGCGGCGAACCGAATCCCGCACGCCCGAATGCCGATTCCGTCGGCTTGCTGCCCAAGTCCGCACGCAATCTGGCTGGTGACCTTCTATTCACCTTCCCGCGTGCCAAAGCTTCGGAGGGAGCGGTCACCGTCACTTTCCAATGGTCCACGGACTTGTCCTTCCCGAGCGCCAATGACGTGCCGGTGTTAGCGAATAGTTCGTCGGCCGATGCCAATGGCGTGACGGTGGACGTCACGCCAGGCAATCTTGAAGCAGACCCGGATACCGTCGTCATCACTGTGCCAGTGGCCAACGCTCCGGACGGCAGGGTGTTCGGCCGCCTCCATGTCACGGTGCCTTGAACACAGGCCCGATGCTGCCGCCGGGCACAAACTCCGCCGGAAACAGCACCGTTTCCCGGTCAGGACAGCCTTTGGCCACGGCGGCGAGCCAGCGGACGACACGCCGGACCAGCGGCGTGTCGTCCCAGTGCAGGTGTGCGATGGGCGGATTTCCCCACGCCAGAGAGCTGTCCCAATGCCCGACGACAAGTGACACACGCTCCGGCACCCGCAAGCCACGCTCCGCGAGGAAACCCAGCGCCGCCACCAACCGCGGCGTCTCATCAATCATGAGCGCCGTCGGCGGACTGACGGTAAAGAGCTTGGTGAGAAGCGCGCGAAAACCAGCGGGCGTCTCGTCCCACTCAGGCACGTTGAATGGGTAGCTCCATGGAATATGATGGCTATCCAGTTCGGCGGTGAATCTTGACACGTAGGCGCTTGGCACTGGTTGACGCAGGTGGCTCAAGCAGATCATCACGATCCTTCGGTGGCCTAACGCCAGCAGACGGCGAAAAGCCTCCACGTGCGCCGAAGAAACCAGCGTGCCGGTGCCAGCCATGTTCGCGTCGGAGCAACCGCCTCCAAGCGCAATAGCGGGAAACGGCTGCTCCGCAAACCATTCCACCACCTTGCGGCGCGGGGCCACCACCACCCACGCATCGGCTCGAATCTCAGCCAGATATTTGGCGATGCGCCGGCTATCATGGCGCAAACTCGCTTGGCAGGGTTTGGAGAGAACGCAGACATGGCCAGCCCGCTCGATCTCGTGCTGTACCCTCATCAGCGTCCCCTGCATCCCGGGGTTTTCATCCACCAGCGGCTCGTGCAGGAGCACTCCCACCCGCAGCACGTGCTTGGTTTCGCCGCCGGAGCGCGACTTGGCCACAGCCCAGCTACAACCCGCAGCCCGCTTACCCAACAGACCTTCGGCTTCAAGCAGCCGCAGCGCCGCTCGCAGCGTATTGCGACCGACACCCAACTCCAGCGCCAGCTTGCCTTCCCCGGGCAGCGTCCCACCCCAGCCCCCAGCCAACAAGACCTCACGCAGGGCTTGGGCGGTTAACTCGGGCAGCGATTGACGGCGCACCATCGGCATGCCCAGTAATCTGTCCTATGTTAGAACCGGAAGTCGAGAAAATTGTTCTTGGGACGGGTCCGGACCTGGATAGGTTTCACACACGGTTGATGGCCTTCCGCAACAACCCATCCCGCCCGCCAATAATACTCATGCAATTCATCTCCCGTCTAACCACCGATCAGCCAACAGGCTTGGCCATCCGGACCAACCTTCACCGCCATCTACTAACAAACAAAAAAGCAATGAAACAACTATGTCCCTTCAAAAACTCCAGAAACTTTCTGGCACACCTCGCCCACTCCGCGGTGGCGGGGGTGGTGATGCTGGTTGGAAGCGTGCAGGCGGAGGATGTCCTGATAACGCCTACCGCGGTGACGGCGCAAAGCGGTCTCGGTAATCGCGAGGCCATTCATGCCATTGATGGGAGTGGCATGAGCCCAAACAGTCCGGTCACAACCAGCTCCACCTGTACCAAGGGAGCCGACGGTGTGGCGTGGCTGAGCAACAACCAGCTTTCTACCTGGATCACGTTTGACCTGGGCAGCGTTCAGACCATCACCGGTTTCCACCTTTGGAACTACAATGAAGGTGCTAACGCAAGTACTCGCCTGCGCAGCATCAAGGACTGCGGCATTTACGCCGGCACGAACCTGTTGGCCAATAACAGTGCCTACGCCTCAGCCGGAGCTGCATGGGGCACGCTGGTGACGAACATGACCCTCACCTGTGCGCCCGGGGCCAACGGTTACACTGGCGAAGATTACACTTTCACCACCCCGGTCACCACCCGTTATCTCCAGATATACGTCCTCAACAACTACGGTAGCGAGGGCTACACCGGTATTTCCGAGATCAGGTTTCGCTCTCCCTTAACCCCTCATGCGATAATAACGAGCTTCGGTCCGGGCGCGACGATTGGCGAAGTCGTTAACAATGCGGCTGCCATTGCCTGGCAGGTGCCGTATGGGTCGGATGTGACGACCCTCGCGCCGAGCTTCACTATCTCTGACGGCGCGACCATCTACGACGCCAATCCCGCGTCGGGTGGAAATGTGATCACTTCCGGTACTCCACGTAACTTCACCAACCCGGTGCATTACTGGGTGAAATCATCGGATGGCGCCATCACCAACGACTACACCGTGACGGTCATTGTAAAGCCCGACGACCCGGTGATGATCAACCTGGCGTATATGAATTCGATGGACGGGACCTACTCCTGGCAGCAGACAGGCACCGCCAGTCAAGCCGCGCCCTTGGCCTACAGCGGCACCACCTGGAACGATGGCGGCAACGGGTCGACCGCCGTGAGCAACCTGAAAAAATCCAACGGCGTCTCCACCGGCATCAGTGTCTCGGCGGTATTGCGTCCCCGCGCCACCGGCGTGGATTTTGGATCCCATTTGGGCGGCAACAAATTGGCCAGTTATCCGACCGGTCTGGTGCTGGGATCGATGTTTGCGAATGACTCCGCCATTAAGAGTGGTTTTGTGGATGTCCTCACGTTCAGCGGCCTCGCAGCCACCCACTCGTACAATATTGTCCTGGTCGATCCCTGGGAGTCGTCGGTGACGTTTAAGTACCTGTCGCAAAGCGCGGCGATCTCGACAAGCCTATCCATAAATGACTGGGTGAGCGGCAAGAACTATGCATTGCTGAGCAACTGCATTCCCAATGCCAGCGGGGAGATCACCATTCAAGAAAAAGTAAGCCATGACTGGTCCGCGCTCTGTGGCTGGCAGATCCGGGATAATGGCGTCAGGGCGCTCAATTCCGAGGCGCTCATCTATACCTTCACCTTCCCCGGTGCCGGCGCGGTGACCATAGCCGGAACCAATATCTCCCTAACAGTACCCTACGGCACGCCCGTGACGGCGTTGGCACCCACCTACACGGCGTCCCCCTTTGCGACGTGCGCTCCGGCTTCGGGTTCCACCCACGACTTCTCCAGTCCGGTACACTATATCATCCAATCCGAAGACACGCATACCACCACCGACTATACCGTGACGGTCAACGTCACCCCCATAAGCACGGCCAAGGACATCCTGACCTTCGGGCCCGGCGCGGTGATCAGCGGAACCAACATCGTCTGGACCGTGCCGTACGCGACGGATCTAACGAGCCTCACGCCCGCCTTCACGGTTTCCACCTTCGCCTCGGGCTCACCCGCTTCCAGCAGCCGCAGGAATTTCACCACCCCGCAGACTTACACGGTGACCGCCCAGGATCACTCCACCAAGGTCTATACCGTGACGATCGCCGTGGCTCCCCCGAGTTCGGCCAAAAACATTCTCACCTTCGGCCTGCCAGGAAATTCCGCCTCGATTGACCAGGGCACCAGGACCATCAACTGGAGCGTTCCCTATGGCACGGATTTGGCGACCCTCGCGCCCGCTTACACAGTTACACAATTTGCGAGCGGCTCGCCGGCCAGCGGCGTCGCCCCGAACTTCGCTGCTAACAATCCGGCAACCTACACCCTAACAGCCCAGGACGGATCCACCCAGACCTATTCCGTGCAGGTTACCGTCCTGCCCGAGATGCCGACGGCCATCAACGTCAACTTCGCCGGTGGCGCCAATCCGGGCAACGCCTGGATTAACGGCATCCAATCCAGCGACGCGGGCGCCCGCGGCAGCGCCAGCCGGGTGGCCCCCGCGACCTACAGCGGGAATGTCTGGAACGATTTCGCCGCCGCCGGGTCTAACAGCGCCAGCCTGCTGGATTCCAGAGGCGCGCTCACCGGCATCGGGCTCACCACCACGATGCAGAACGGCCCCGGCAACACCTGGACCGGACTCGGCACCAACCGGATGCTGGTCTCTGGTCTGACCTCTGCCTACACGGGTTATACCGGTATCATCGCGCTCACCGGCCTCAACCCGGCCCACGCCTACAACCTTTATATCGCCAGCCTGCACAATACCACCGCCCCGACCTCGACGTTCCGGGTCGGCGCGGTGGAAAAGGCCCTGACCTTCACCGCCGTGACCGATTGGACGGACGGCAAGACGCACGTCCAGTTCACCGGCCTGATCCCCGCCACCGATGGCACACTTACCGTGGAAGGAAAATCGACCGGCGAATTGGTTCTGAACGGCTTCCAGTTAGTGGACACCACCCCGCAGAATGACATCACCAGCTTCACGTTTCCGACCTGCGGCGCCGCCACCATTGCCGGTACCAGCATCAGCATCGCCGTGCCTTATGGCACCAATCTAACGGCTCTGGCACCCACCTACACCCTGTCCTACGGGGCAACCTGTGTTCCCGCGTCGGGTTCCAGCCAAAACTTCACCAGCCCCGTGCACTACCTTGTCAGGGCCTCGGACAACAGCACCAAGGACTATACCGTAACGGTCACCCCCCGCGCCATCCCGGACCCGCAATTCACGCTGACGGCACCCGCCTCATGGGACGGACGCCAAACGATCACCGTGCAATCCACCATCACCAATTGGGCTCTATTGGCGGCTAACGGCGGCACCAATGTGAATTACAATTGGAGCGTGGCAGGGGTGGCCGTGACCAAACAGATCGCGGCCGGCACCCTGACGCTGACGCGTGCCCAGGGCAACGGCCCGCTGACCGTGACGCTGGTGATGGACAACGGCGGCTGGGCGGTCACCCATGCCGTCACCATCAATGTCCAGCAACCCGCGAGCGATGCCTGGGTGTATCGCACGCCGGCTGCCACTGAAAAACCGGTGGACGGCCAGTTCTTCGCACGCGACGACACGGGCTTCGGCCGGATCTATTACAACGGCACGCAAGCCGGAGCCACCGACGTTTTCCTCAGGCTCTATACCACCGCGAATGGCGTGGAGACCCTCACCTCCACCACCCGCCAAACGCTCACGAATAACAGCTACGCCTTCACCGTGCCGATCGCCGCGGGTCTCTACAAATACAGGGTCGAGTTCGGCACGACCAGCGGTGGGACCGACACGGTGACCGGCACCGTAAGCAACCTGATCTGCGGCGATGCCTATATCATCGAAGGGCAGTCGAATGCCGAAGCGGGCTTGCCGAATAACGGGACGCCGCCGGAAGAGGATTATTACACCAGCGAGTGGATCCGCAGTTATGGCAATGTGATGGCGGGCGGGACGCCCTGCACCTGGGGCACCGCGGTGCGGGCCCGCAAGTGGGGCAGCTCGATAAACGGCCAGTTGCAAATCGGCGACTGGGGGATCGACCTCGCCAAACAATTGCTGGAAAAATACAACATGCCCATTTGCATCATCAATGGCGCGCTTGGTGGCACCCGCATCGACGAGCACCTGCGCAACGAGGCGAACCACGAGGACTCAGCCACCATCTACGGCCGCCTGCTGACGCGCATTGAGGCGGCCAAGCTGACCCACGGCATCCGCGGCGTGTTCTGGCACCAGGGCGAACAGGACCAAGGCCGCGGCGGCCCCTACGGCGGCGACTTCGATTACAAATGGTACCAGCAGAACTTCGTCGATCTGTCGGCCGCCTGGAAACAGGATTATCCCAACCTCAGGAATTATTATATCTATCAGATCTGGCCGGCCGCCTGCGGTGACACCTCGGCCAACGACATGCTGCGCGAAACCCAGCGGACCCTTCCCTATCTGTATTCCAACATGCGCATCATGAGCACCCTCGGCGTCGAGCCCGGTTCGGGTTGCCATTTCGATCTGGACGGCTATCAGATGTTCGCCGAGTTGCTGCGCCCGATGGTGGAACTGGACAATTACGGGCGTGTGCCGGACGCGACCGAGACGTTCACGCCACCGGATTTGCAGCGGGCCTGGTTCACCGACCCGTCGCACTATGAGATCGCCCTGGAGTTTGACCAGGACATGGATGGGTTCAGCGCCTCGGATGCCAAGGGCCATTTCTATCTGGATGGCGTGGCCGGCCTGGTTTCCTCGGTCAGCACATCGGGCAAGGTGATCAAACTCCAGTTGAGCGCCGCCAGCGCCGCCCAGACCATGACCTATCTGAAGGGCGCCGGTTGGGACGGCAACCAGGCGAAACTGCTGCGCAGTGCCAGAGGCCTGGAGATCATCGGCATCGATATCAACGGCAACAACAAGAGCACGAGAACCGTCACCATCGCCGCCCTCACCTTTGCCAATGTCCCCATCCAATCCGCCACCATCACGACACCTGACACCTTCGCGTCGTGGATCTCGGGCTACTATGCCACCCCGGGCGACCCCAAGGCGGCAGCGGACGCGGACCCTGACGGCGATGGCCTCAAGAACAGCGTCGAATATGTCCTCGGCACCCGGCCTGACACCGGCAACCAGGGCGGTCCGCTCGCATCAAACGTCGGCGCCAATTTCGTTTTCACCTTCCAGCGCGCGCTTGCCTCGAAGAACGCCTATACCAAGGTGGTTATTGAAGTCGGGACCGATCTCGGCACATGGCCGGCTAGCTATGATGTCGACGCCGCCCCGCAAGTCGCGATCAGCACCGGACTGGATGCGGACCACGAAACCGTGACCCTAACACTTCCCATAGCGCCGGACACCACCAAGTTCGCCCGCCTCAAGGTGATCACCACGGCGCCATGAGCCCCGCCAACCCCAGTTGAAATTCCCATTCATCAATCTTAGATTCTTATGGAAAGGCTCCGGGCAGAATGCCCGGGCCACGTGGCGCGGGCATTCTGCCCGCCGCCCTCTGCGTGCCAAGGAGTCCAAACTTGAGTCTTCAGTCAGCCTCTAAACCATAGTCAACCAGATCTCGTTCTAACAAGCACCTGCCACGCCATGAAAACCCTCCTCAATTCCCGCGCGGTTCTCATGGCGAGGTGGCTGGGCTTGCTGCTGGCTTTGTCCTCACCGGTGATGGCCGCGGTGCCGGACCTCACCGCCACGGGCGTGATCGCCACGATTGACAAATCCCTCACCTATAACCTCGGACCGACCGGGCTGCGCGGCTGGATCTACAACAGCGGCGATGGCAGCTTGTTCAGCGCTCAGGAAGGATACATCTCCGCGCTGAGCCGGCAGATCCTAGTCACGGTGGTGGGTGCCGCTACTCCGGCGTCCGGCGTGCTGGCCGTCGATGATGTGATTCTAGGGGTGGGATGGGGGCCTGGCAG
>JBAXCM010000128.1:0-10121 GCA_037141475.1 Verrucomicrobiota bacterium
ATTATGAATACAGGTGGTCAAATCGCCCTGGTGAAAACCGGCAGCGGCACCCAAACCCTCTCCGGCACCAACAGCTACAGCGGCAACACCACCGTCGAAGACGGCACTCTGAGCATCGCTCTCGGCGGCAGCCTGCGTTTCTTCCCCACCACCGCTGGCCAGACCAATTCGCTCAGCGGCACGGCCTCCGCCACCCTGTCCTACCTCGGAACGGTGAACCTGGACCTGTCCGCCGCTGATACCACCGACGGCAATGCCTGGACCCTCGTAAATGTCAGCTCCTTCAGCGGCCCGGCCCCCACGCTCACTCCCGCCGCGGTGACCAGTACGCTTGGCTCCTTTACCAAAACCAGCCCTGGCACTTGGAAACTCTCCCTCACCGGTGCCAAGTGGACCTTCGCCGAAGCCAATGGCACCCTGACCTACACAGTCGTCACCAGCGACTACAACACCTGGGGCGCTCCCTACGGCCTGACTCTCGGCAGCGAAGGCGGCGACCTCGATAACGACGGCGTCACCAACTTCGAGGAATACGCCTTCGGCCTGATTCCCAACAGCGGAACCTCGGTCAACCCGATCACCAGCACGCTCAACAAGACCACCGGCAAGTTCAGCTACACCCGCCGCAAGAAGTCGCTCACCAGCCTGAGCTACTCCGTCTGGTATTCCGAGAACCTCGAAAGTTGGTTCAAGGACACCGATGCCACCGAGGGCATGCCGGTCCCGAGCGGCGACAATGAAACCGTCGAAGTCACCCTTTCGGTCCTCCCCGGTGATCCACTGCCGGCCAAACTCTTCATCCAGGTCCGCGCCAACTGAACGCCGGCAACCCCCATTTTCCCGCCCTCCGGTTCGGTGAATTTAGAGTCTGGCAGCCCTTCAAATTGGCTTTAAAATCGTAAAATCACTACTGCCACAAGGGTTTTATGGCTTTTTTACCGAGTTGGTTATTATTCACCCGGTAGATACACGCACAAGCAGATGCCCTTTGTCATTCACTTGCGTTGATAGGAATGGCAGATCGCGCTTCGCCGGCCCTTCCGTAACCCTGCCGCTCGAATCGAATGTGGAGCCATGGCAGTCGCAATAAAAGGAACTGTCCTTCTCCGCCGTGAGCTTACATTTCTTGTGTGTGCATACCGCCGAAAGCGCAAGAAGTTTTCCATTTTTCCGGATCACAAAGAATCCAAGTCCGCGGAACCTGTCATGGACCCCCTCATTTGCAAAGTTACCAACGGGTCCCGCGTCCACAATTCGTTCCGCAGTTACCTCACTTGCCATGGCTTGCCCGCAGCCGACCGCGCAAGCGGCGCACAAGACGCCGGACAAGCCCAGAAACCGTCTTCGGCCCAAGTCCGCTTCCCGGTATGTTCCTCTTTTCATAGGCGTGATCAATATTCGAAGACAAGACTGGTGATGAATCCCGAAGACACGTCCTGCCGCGCCCCCTGACTGATGGGAAAGACATATCCCAATCCGAGTCGCGGCTGGACCTCACCGATTGGAGAGAAATTGACGCGGATCGCCAGATTTCCCAGCAGACTGTTAGTACCTGCCGACTCCCTGTTGAGTGCCGTTTCCCCTTGCAACTCGAAGATCGGCACGAGTTGCCGGATGCCCGGCAACGGAAGGTCGCGGTGCGGAATCGAATAGCCGAAGACAAACCCGTATTCAAAGGTTTGTAATCCGCCGTCGGCACCACCGCCATAAAGGGTGGAAATCCCAAGCACAGACTGAATTGTGAAATGCCTGCCAAGACTCAGGTCGTTGAAAATCTTGGGAACCAGTTCGGCGTTGTGGCTGACCTGCGAGCCGCTTGGAATGCCGAATTCCACCGCCGCCCCGAATGTGGAATTGATCAATCCGTCGTCCGAGACAAACTGATAGATCGGATGCCGGGCACCCAAATTGACGTTGCCTAGACCGCGCAGGGTTTGGCCATCAGAGCGGGTTTGCTCGAAGGGGACCTCCAATTCCAAAGTCCACAGTCCAAACCCTTTCTCCAACTCTGCCTTGGCTATATCACCCCGCTGGCCGCTGGCCCATGTGCGCAACCAATCCAACCGGAATTCATCGGTTTCCAAAACCGAATCATCCACCAGAAGCGGCTCTGGAAACGCCCCGTCCTCGTAGCTGCTGCGGTGGTCGAGCAGGTCAAACAGGCCGTAACGCGTGCTTGTCGCGGAATCCACCGGCGGCGTTGCACTAGCCTCTGAGCCAGTACCAGCTTGCTCGCCGGCATTCGCAGCCGGCCACATCAACAGCATCAGGGAGAGATTCACCACAGCGGAAACGGGCGGGAAAACCCCAGGAAATGGCAAATTAATTTTCATAAGGAATCTCTTGGCTCTGGAATCACCACCGAATTCGGGCGACAGGCGAGACGCTAGTTGAGACCGGTTCGCAATAGCAATTGAAATTCTCGGAAATTTTCTCAGCGACCCACCTCGCAGGCTTTGGACTTGTAGCTTCGCCTGGGGAAGGCCATGACGTTGAGAGCCTGCTTCTGGGTCGGTGCTAGGCGTATTTTTGCCCCAACGGCATCCGCCGCGCTTTACAACGCCACCTGCAAACGGTTGATAAGATTGCCGCTACCGTTGGGGTTGAACCATGGAGGAGGCCGAAAACCTAGGCAGTTTCCTTGAGGGAGAATTTTCCCTGCAGAAGCCCAGGTGACGCAGCGAGATTCTTGCGAAATAATCCGGAATTGCAAACGAACGGGGCTTGTCGTCAGCCCGGCAGCGACATCATACTCGCCCCAGGCTGTGTGGCAGTAGGGAAACTCAGTCTGGACGATCCGCCCTCGATCCCTTGATACGATGAAATCATGTTCACTACCTATTCAGGCTCTGCTAATCATGTCTTTTGATCATACCAGCGGAATTTGGCGATTCGGGAATAATTTTGGGGCTGGTGCTCAATCCCTCCAGCAGCAACGAGGTCTATCCATTCAACGACGGCTCCTCCAAATCCGACCTCGGCGTGAAACGCTTCGTGCAACTGGCGAAGGAACGAGGCATTCCCGTGCTCGGCGAGTTTGACCATACATTTTGCAAACCGCTCTATCTGATGGAAGATTTTTTCCCGCGTCTGATGTACGGAGAGTTGGCGGGCTGGGAGGAGATGGAGGGCATCGTGGACGTGAAGGAGTATCACGGGTTCGTGCCGTCCACTTTCTCGGTCAACGCCGCCATGCTCAAAGCCTGGATGAAATCGCCGGACGCCCCGCTGGACAAATTGCTGTGGGAAATCGCCGGGCCCTATGGCCCGAATGCCGCGCTGCTCATGATCAAGGCGTGGGCGTACGTGGCGCAACATGTGGAAGCCTATCCATGGGATGTCAGCTGGATCCTCACCTCAGAGAAGCGCGGACAGAAGCAGACGGCCTATCAGGTGCTGGTGGCCACGACTCCGGATCTGTTAGCCAAGGATCAGGGTGATTTATGGGACAGCGGCAAGGTGGTGACCGATCAAAGTATCCAGGTGGAATACGTCGGCAGGCCGTTGAAATCACGGATGCGTTGCTTCTGGAAAGTTCGAGTCTGGGACGTGGACATGAATCTCTCAGCCTGGAGCGAGCCGGCGCTGTGGACGATCGGCTTGCTCAATCCCAACGAGTGGGAGACGGCCAAGTGGGTAGGTGAAGAGAAACGAGCGCCCGGTTACGACTCGGAAGCATATCAATGGATCTGGTATCCCGAGGGCAAGCTGAACCAAGTTGCGCCCGCCGGGACCCGTTACGTGGCGGTTGACTCGGGCACTTATAGCTTCAGCGTGACCGGGGGTGGCAAATGACTGGTGCCATTCCCCGTATCATCAATCTTCTGGCGAGTCTTATCGCGGGGAGTGTTGTGGCAGCCGACTCCGTCACAGGTGCTTGGGAGGCGACTCTTCAGCAAGCGGCCGTGGTGAAAGAGGGAATGGAGTGCTTTCACCACCCCCAGTATCAATATGAATGTCTGGGACTCGGGGGAACGGTCATGCGGGTCGGTGCCGATGGGTTCACGCTTCCGGGAGCCGGCGTGACCAACGCGGGCGGTTGGCTCAAGCATCTACCCTACCTAACCTATCAATACTGGTGGGACGAGGAGGGACATCGTCATCTGCCCTTTGTACTTACCGCCGGATATGGCAAGAACCTTGAACCCGGGCAGGTGACGGGCTTCAAACATCATCTGGATATTGCCAGCGGTATGCTAACAATCGACTTGAGCCTCACAGTCGGCCGAGAGGGTGCCGTCTTTCAGAGTCATCGGGAGATGTATGTTACGCCGGAAGGCGTCCTTGTGATCCGAGTCACAGACAGTCCCGGTGCCCAGTTGCCATTGCAGATGTGCGTGGGCACCAACCGTGATGTCCGGGTCTATCTGAATGCCGGGATTTACAAAAAAGAACATGACAAATGGGCTGGGACGGCTGTCCAAGAACCTGACGGGTTGGTGGTGGTGGCCAATCGACCGAGATCCTGCACGGCCACGCTGGCAATTGTTTGCGAAGCGGCCGATCCATTGATAGATATGCCTAACATTCTGCTGGGTTCCACAGAGCCGGGAAAGCCGCTCACATTTTACATTGCTCCTGGATCGTCATATGAAAGCACCGACCCGGTGGCGGCGGCCTGGACGAAGGCGGGGACGGCGCGGAAACGTGGATTTGAAGCCTTGCAGAAGGAAACGGTGCAATGGTGGAAGGATTTTCATGGCCGCAGTGCGGTAAACCTGCCGGACCGCGACCTTGCCAGATGGTACGCCCGATCGATGTATTATCTCGGCGTGTTTTTTGGCAACGCGGATGTCCCGCCTGGGTGCAACGGGACCAGTATCGAGAGTTTCGCTGGCGCGGTTTGCCCTGAGTATGATATGGTTTTGAATCAGAAGGCACTCTTGTACGGAAACCATTTTGAAGAAGGCCGTCGGGTTGTGGGCTGGTTGGAGCGCATACTACCGCGTGCCGAGCGCTACGCCAAGGACGGTCTCACACTGCACAAGACATCGGCGGGGTTCAGTGCTGGCGCGAAGTTTGGCCCCCTGATGGGTTACGACGGCACGATCCTCACTCCGCCAACGGAAGGTGAGGGGAGTTGGGCCCATGAAGATTTTGCGGGAAACAACGCCGCGCTCATGGGGTTAGATTATGTCGATTGGAGCGGTGACCGCCGCTATAATAGTGTGGCACTGCGTATTCTCAAAGAGACTACCCAAGTGTCGGTGGGAGATCTGCAATGGCGCCCGGACTTCAATGCATATCTGAACAAGTCCATGCCCAACACGGTCCAGCAGGCAGCAACTCTTTACGGCTTGCGTGAGTCGGTCCGCCGTGGCGTTGCGGAGAAGGGGTGGGAGGAAATGGCCAGCAAGGTTCTGTTGCCCACGGCGGATTTCAAGGGAACAAATGTGCTGACCGTCGGTGCGGGGGCCACCGCTGCGGAGAATTCCGGTGATGCCACCTGGCTGATTCCGTTGTGGTGGTATGGGGTCCTTGCGGATGACGATCCGCTTGTGACAAACAGTTATGCGTTGTTCCGATCTTCAAAGACCGGAGATTATGTATTCAACAACGGCTGGATGGGCGTCATCACGGCGAAACTCCACGATGGCGATGAGGCCTGCCGCTGGGCCAAGCAAATGATCCGGCCCGGCGTCACACTCTTCGACGACACCTGCTTCGGGGAGATTGTCAGTGACTTTGAGGACTTCAAGAAGACCCCCGAGGTGGCTGCTCATGGTGCCTTGATTTGCAACCTCACCCAGATGTTGCTAGATCCGGATAGCGAGAAGTCTATCACGGTTTTCCCCGCGATTCCCGCGGAGTGGGAACGGCAGGGTGTCGGGTTTGTGAATCTAGCAGCCAAGGGGAATATTCTGGTTTCGGCGGAACTCAAGCCCCGGCAGATCCGCGTGATCCTAGATAACCGGTCAGATGGGAATTGCACAAGGAACCTGCGCGTGAGACTGCCTAAAGGCACGAGCCGTCTTCGCTTGCCCGCAAAGGGCGTTCAATTACAGAACGGTTGGGCCATGCTTCCCGCAGTGGAAGTTCCCCCACAAGAGAAGGTCTTTCTAACATTGGAACTATAGAATTCAAAAGGGCTCGTAAATCTATCAATCTATTGCAAATCAATGCTTTGCAAGAATTCAATGCGTCAATTGCTGGATGGAGACAGATTAGATATCCCGAACCCGACATTGGCGGCGTCCTTTGCGGCCAAACAATGGATCCGAACCGTGTGATGGCGCTCGTGCAAATGCCGCCACATGAGCGGGGCCATTGGTTTGGAGAAGCCGCGCGCCTTGAGCCAGGCTTCCAAGGCACTGAGATCGTTTTCGTCGCCTAATAACTCGGCGAGATGCAGGCAGTTTGAGTCGGCAGTCTGTCCCATCAATGTTTGGGCACCGAGCCAGGCCTTCACTCCCTTGCGTGCCTCGTGAAAGGCGGGTTCGTCCCGGTGCCGCATTCCCAGTTTGCGCAAGCGTTTGGCTAGGCGGCGCTTGAGTCGGCGCAGTCCCTCTGGCAATGCCTCCAGCAAGGATTCCTCGCTCTGCGGCACCAAGGCAGCACGCACAGTCGCGATGTGCGCCACGGCCCAAGCGACTGCCTCCTGAGGCGGCTTGCGTCCGGCCGAATGGGCGAGTTTTTCGAGCATCGCGGTGACGGCGGTGAGGGTATCCACCTCCGCCTGTGGTGCATTATCCCAGCCGAGGCGTTGCCAGGTTTTGAGGCGTGAAACCGCGTCGCGTTGCCCCGCCAACATGCGTCCCACGGCAGTGACTGCCGCCAAGGTGGCCCGTGGCATTCCGACCAAGGCCAAGCCGCCACGGAGTGCCTTGCCGAGTTTGCGAGTGTCGTGGACGCCCTCGGCGACCCTGCGCTTCGAGTCTAGCAAGCTGCGGAGACATGCGTCCATAGAATCGCAGAGGCCGAGCAGGTGGCCGCGCATGCCAGACTGTGATATATCTTGAACTTCATGCATTGGGGCGATGCTTAGAGGCAGGCGGCAAAACTCTGTTCATTGAAGCTAGGAAGTTGCGCGTTTGCCTGTGGATTCAGGGTTTTTCGAGTGGATTGATCGGGCTGCGGGCCTGGTCAAAGGTAACGGTGGGGCGGAAATCCGGCAAAGTTGCGTACTGCAGGTTGCGGCGGCCCCAGTAGCTGCCGTAGTATTGGCAATTGGTATCCACCCATGTGGAAACGCGCGACAATTCCGCCGCGCTCAGTCGCACTTTTTGGTGGCTCTCGGCGAGCTTGATGACGCGCTCGGCCTGCTTGGGATCGGCGAGTTTCACCGCGCCTGGGGGGGCAAGCATGGCGACGAGCACGCTGGCGTGGGACCCTAACGATTTTGCCGGCAGGTATTCGACGTTTCCGGTTTTGGGATGGTTTTCGCCGATGACCGGGCCGAGCACGTGGTGTTTGTCAGGCAACAGGCTTTCGTAGGAAATATTGAACTGGGCGGTCGGAGCTCCAGTTAGATTGAGGTTTCCTTTGGGTTCTTCGGTGCCATGGCATTTGATGCAGTGGTTGTCCCAGACTGGCTGGACATCCGCAGCGTAGTCGAGGGGGCGGTGGCCGTCATTTTCGCCTGGCTGGGGGCCGGGCAGTGAGGGCGGGCGTTGCATGGCGAGGCGGGATTTCAGCAAGGTGGCGGCGGCAGCATTCTGCGGTAACTCGTGGCAACCCACACAACTGCGGATCTCCCCGGGCATATAATCGACGAAGGTGCGCTCGGTCTGGAGTGCCAGATGATTTTTATCCAGTGCCTGGAGGATGATATTCGCGCCGGCTGGCACGATAAAGGCAGCCGAGCCGTCGGCTTCCACCGGCACGACTCCATGCAAAATTTTGAGGCCCAAGTGGGTGTCCTTGGTGATGCATGCATGTTGCTGGTCATAACAGTCGCCGTCCCAGTGGCGGCGGGCCGCCCACGGCCGCGGCACCTGTTCGATAATGCGCAGGTAGGCGACCTCGCCCTGCGCCACATTTTCCAATCCATGATAGACGTCGTTGATCATGCATAGCGCCTGGTTTTTTGCTGCCAGCGGTTGGTTCACGCCCATGGTGGTCACCGGCGGCGAGGGGCGGGGTTTGACTGGATAGGGCAGCCAGCACGAGATTGCCTCATCCCGATAGACCAGGGACACTTTGCCGTGGTTATCTAGCAGGTATAGGCCATAACCGTTGGCCGTGTTCCAAGCGGGGCCTTCGGGTTTGTGGGCCACGAGAAACAAACTTTCGGATAGAGGATAGGGGTCCTTGAACAAGGGGCCATGGCCGTTGCCGTCGTTGTTCCATGAGCCATCGGGTTTGCGAAAGGCGAAGCCGCCCTCGCCCTTGATATCCACATCCGGGGTCATGTAGGTCATTGGGTCGCGGCTGCGGATATTGCGGCTCATATCGAGGTGGATGACGGTGCCAACGCCGTTTTGCGGGTAATGAGGAGCGCCGAGGACGACATAATGATTGGGGCTATCGGGGATTGGGCGGCCGTAGATCATGGTGGGCGGCAGGGCGATGTCATTGCCATAGACCTCGGCCGAGCCGGAGCCGTCCGGGCGCATCGCCCACAGGCCTTTGACGCTCACCGCGCCCTTATCGACATATTCCCAGCGGGTGTAGAGGATGCGGCCGTCGGCGAGGACGACAGGAGCGGCCTCGCTAACTGAGCTATTGCTGAGTTTGCGGAGGTTTTTGCCGTTGCCATCGATTCGATAGAGCACGGTGGTGGTGAAATCATCCGGACTATCGCACAAGATCCCATACTGGCAGCGGGTGGAGATGAAGGCGATGCCGCCGTCGGGGAGGTAGCACGGTTGCATGTCGTCGGTGCCGTGGTGGTAATGGCCACCGACGCGGTACTTGCGCACCAACTCGGCTTCGTCATCCTGCGGGAAGGTGAGTTGGTGCAGGCCGCTGCCGTCGAGGTTCACCTCAAAGAGGCGGTAGCCATCCTGAGGGCCATTTTTCCAGGCGAAGACGACGCGTTTGGCGTCGAAGGACAGATCGAAGCGTTCGAAGACACCGTCCTTGAGATCAGGTGCCAATTCTTTAACTGAGTTATCTTTGAGGCTGAGGAGACAAAGGTTCCCACCGGGTTTCCAAGAGCTGTTGATAAACTCGGTGTAATAGTGATTGGAGTTATAGGTATGGCGCTTGACGAAGAGAATTTGCTCGAACTGGCCCGTCGGCAGCACTGGGTCGTGTGGGATGGCTGGTTGCGCCGCGGCAAGAATCGTGGGCAGCAGGCAGCAGGCCAAGAGAGAGCGGGTGACTAGCAAAAGGGGTTTCATAGGAGGCGGATGGTTACGTTGCAAGGATGGCGCATGTTACAAATGGGGGAACAAAGATTCGCGAGGTGGCGGTTCGGCGGGGGGCGCGCGCCGGGCATTGCAAAAAAGCGAGTCGGGAGGCTTTACGCGGAGTGGAAAGCCGCTAGTTTGGGTTTAGGTGTGAGCACGACGGCGGACAAACTTGACACATTGCAGGCGGTGGAGCTTGCCGAAGGGGTTGTCATCCGGTTGCGGGTG
Organism: Verrucomicrobiota bacterium; assembly: GCA_037141475.1. Lineage (GTDB taxonomy): Bacteria > Verrucomicrobiota > Verrucomicrobiia > Verrucomicrobiales > Akkermansiaceae > Luteolibacter. Next base: position 9,522 of record JBAXCM010000128.1, read on the forward strand.
GCTGGCCCGATCCTGCGTGCCGGTGCCTACGCGTTGGATATGCTGATCCGCGCCGCGGTGTTGGTAGTCGCCTCGCTGTGCCTCGGATGGTTAGGCATCGCCATCGGCGAGCGCTTGGTCAGTGGTGTGCTAATGCTGGCTTGGTTTTTGATGGAGTGGTTCTATCCGGTGATTTTCGAGGCGGGCAAGCGCGGTGCCACGCCCGGCAAGCGAATTCTGGGCCTGCGGGTGGTGCAGGCGAGCGGTTCACCCATCAGCCTCGGGCAGGCGGTGCTGAGGAATTTTTTGCGATGGATCGATGGCATGCCATTTTTCACCTATGGTTTTGGGATGGCGAGTTGTTTGGCAACGCGGCATTTTCAGCGGCTAGGTGATTTGGCGGCGGGGACGGTGGTTATCTATGAGCGGGCGGCGGTGATGCCTGGGTTGGGTGTTGCGCCGCCAATGGTTGCGTTGCCCTTGCCAGTGGGGCTCAGTGCCGATGAAACCCGTGCGTTGGTGAGTTTTCGTGAGCGTGCCGACCTGTGGCCGGCTGCGAGGCGCGAGGAAATCGCAGATCAGGCGAGCTTGCTGAGTGGGGCGAGTGGGGCGGTCGGTGTG
>JBAXCM010000129.1:0-10089 GCA_037141475.1 Verrucomicrobiota bacterium
GAACCCCACCAGGTGATGCGCTCGCTGGGCTTCACCGCCACCGGTTCCGAGCGCTTCAGCGAGTGGGCCGGCCTGTGTTGCTCCTGCGGCTTGTGCACCCTCTACGCCTGCCCAGAACAACTCTATCCGAAGGAAGCCTGCGACGACTCGAAAGCCGTCCTGCGAGCCAAAGGATGGAAATGGACCGGGGCCACGAGCGTCGAAGCCCACCCGATGCACGACGGTCGCCGCGTGCCCGTCAAGAGCCTGATGAAACGCCTCGGCATCGATAGTTACGATCACCCAGCTCCGCTTCAAGAAGGGGTTCTAACCACCAATAGGGCGGTCCTCCCACTCAAGCAACACGCCGGTGCTCCGGCCCTGGCAAAGGTCGCCGAAGGCCAGAGCGTCGCCGCCGGCCAGATCATCGCCGAACCTGCGCCCGATGCCCTCGGTGCGATCATCCACGCGCCTTTCGCCGCCACCGTTGAAGCCGTGACTGGCAACGCCATTATCCTCCGTATAACATGAAAGACCGCGCTCTTGGACTCATCGAACTCACCAGCATCGCCGGCGGCTTTCTCGTCGCCGACACCATGCTCAAAGCATCAAACGTGAAGCTGTTGCTCTCTCGCTCGATTTGCTCCGGCAAGTACATGGTGCTCATTGGCGGCGACGTGGCCGCCGTCGGTGCCGCGGTGCATGCCGGTTGTACCGCCGCCAAAGGCTGCCTGATCGACCAATTTGTCATTCCTAGCGTCCACCCCGACGTATTTGCAGCCCTCGCCCGTTCGCGTCCGGTCGAGCCAACCGGTGCCTTGGGCATTTTAGAATCCTTCAATGTTGCCAACCTGATCGAAGCTGCCGATACCGCAGTCAAGGCGGCTAATGTTACTTTGTTAGAAATCCGCCTGGCCATGGCCCTCGGCGGCAAGGCCTTCGCGACTTTCACGGGTGACGTGTCCTCGGTGCAAGCCGCTGTGGATGCCGGTCGCGCCGTCATCGCCGGGGCTGGTTTGCTGGTCAACGCCGTGGTCATCGCCCGTCCTCATCCCGACGTTTATCGCGAGTTGATTTGATCTAGCAACTTCTGTCCGCTCGCGCTTCCGGCAGATAATTCTCGATGGTGCTGGCTTGGGCTTGGGCCTTGGTGGCGGCTTTTTGGTGGGAAGCCGCATCGTCGGTGAGGTCTTCGGCGGTGAGGAATTGGGCTACCTTCCTGTTTCGCGGCGAAGGCCCTGAGATCTTGGATGCGTTGGATTTACTGGGAGGTTTTGGGCGATTTTGGAACTGCGGGCTTTTTATGCATTTTGCGTTCCATCGCATCCTCTTGTGCCTGATTGCGGGCGATAATTGCGGATTTAGCCGCAGTGTCCAATTCCGCCAGGGTACCGAAATCTTTCTTGCTGCGGCGCAATACCACCGTCTGCAGGAAACCGGAATGGGACCCGTCATTGGAGGCAAAAAATGTGGCGTCACTTTGCAGCACAATGAGTTGCGCCTGCTCATCGGCACGCACTGTGGCTATGTTGTTTTCCTGCTCCACCCACTCGCCGTCTTTTTGATAGGCCATTTCATAAATGACCTCCTGATTCTTGGGTTCCACCACCACGGCTTCTTTGGTGTGTAATTTGCTCAGCAAGCTGCCGTTGCAACGCATGGCGATGTAGTGCGGGCTGAGGTTGTGAATGCGCATCCGGCCAAAGGGCAGCTTTGACGGGTCGTCGTCGATGACGTAGGCGAGATAGGTGCCGCCGGCCGCCGGGGCTAACAACACGGTGACGTGGCTGGAATCGCTAGGCAGGAGGGCCAAGGCGACCAGATTGGGATTGTCCTTGCGTTTGGCGGCGATGGCCGCGTTGAGTTGCGCGGCGGTATCGGCTGTGGCGGCGGGATTGGGCGCGGCTGGCGGCACGCCCGGGGTTGCGGCGGGTGGCGGGGTTGCTGGATCTTCCGGGTCGGAGGGAGCTTCCGCAGCGGCTGGGGCTCCTGCAGCGGCTGGGGCTCCTGCAGCGGCTGGAGCGGCCGGAGCCGTGGCGGAATTTCTTGAGATTTCAAGGATATTAGGACCCGCGTAGGTCACGGGTTTCGAGTAGCGGAAGGCGAGTGCGGTGACTGGTATGCCGGCCTTGCCCGATTTGATGGACAGGCCGGAGATGGTTTCGCCCCAGGAAACCACGTCGATTTTCATAGCGACCTGTTGGGTGGCCTTTTGGGCGATGGCCGGGGAGGCGCAGCACAGGCAGGTGAGAACGGAGAGGATGGCGGGATATGTGTTAGATCTCATTTGAGGAAAGCCAGCGGAAGGAGACGATTTGGAATTTACGGCCGAAAAGTTTGTTGAGGGCGGTGAGGGTGGTGGCACGATCGGTGGGAGGATTGGTCGGATCGATGTACTGGGGCAGGCGTTGGACGACGGCTTCGCACCAAGCTTTGGCGAGGACGGTCTTGCCGTCTTGGGAGAGGGCTTCGCCGTAGGTACGGATGCGGAACGTATCGGAGCGGGCGGCGATGGACGGGCCGATGACTTGTAGGACATCCGCTTGGGTGAGCCAGCCGGGGATGCCGGTGGAGCGGAAGCCCTGCTCCGGGACGAGCTTGGAGTCGGTCAGCATGTTGCGGTCCGCCCAAAGGCTGGCGGCAGTGCCTGGATTCAAATCCTTGGATTGGGCTCCCCACACCGGCTGCCCATCCTCAGTGTCGGTGTAGTCGGTGGTCGGGCGGGTTCCCCACATGTCGGCCTTGGGTGTGTTGCCGTCCATCTGGATCTTGAGCTTGTCATCATTGACGACGATTTTAGTTAGAGCGGATTTTTTGCCGTCCGGTGAGATGTTGGCACCGCTCAAGTCGATGGCGCTTTGGAGGGCACCGGAGCGGCTCATGGCTGGGGCGACAGCGTTGCTAGAGGAAATATCCATGAGGGCGCGGTTCACGAAATGGGAGAGGGAGACGAACGGCCCGCGCAGGCGCACCTGCTTGACGAGTTCCTCGGCGAGGGCGTCGATTTGCGGATTGGTCAGGCGGCGGAAGCCGGAAAACGAGTCGTCAGCGGTACCGGTTGGTGGATTGGCACTGGGGCTGCGTTGTTCGAGGCTGCGTGGGAAGAGCGCGTCATTGGCGGCGGCGGAGGATGTGTCTGCCGGGTGTTTCAGGAACCGGTTGCCGGCCAGCAGAGCCTTCCATGCATCCTTGCTGGTGGAGTTGATGTTGAAGGCCCCGTTGATCATCAAATAGCTCGCGGCCTCTGTCGGATCGGTGAGGCTGCTGGGGTTGGACGGCGGGTTGACGATGGCGATGCTCGGATTCGAAGGCACGGGTGACGAACTGGAGGTGTCGCCGATGGTGGAAAAGTAAAAGGTGTCCCAGAGCGCGGAATTGAGCAGATAGGAGATATCATAGTAGTTGACAGTGGTCTTGTCCGACGTCGGGTTGTTACCGCCTGTGACGACGTAGTTGACGCGTGACTGGATGACGCGTTTGCGTTTTACAAAGGGGGTGGCGTAGGAATTGCCGACGGCATTGCCGGGTTGCTGGCTGATAGAGACGTTGTTGTCGTCTGCGGTTAGATCGAGGTGTTGGAGTTGGGCGAGGGAGACGAAGGATTTGGGGATGGTGAAGAGGACGGCTTTCTTGGTATTCCCGATCGATGCGCGGCCCCAGGCCAGAGGGGTGACGGCGAGGTTGCGGGTGAAGTCGGCACCCGTGTCGCCGCCGGGGGGAGTGAAGGGCAGGCCGGCCAAGCTATCGCTGCTTTGCATGAAATACGGTGGCGGATCGTAACTGGTGATGAATTTGGCAAAGCGCACGGCCCGCACATTGAAGTCGGCGAAGGTGCGCAAGGTGGAATTGCGCGTGCCCATCAAATCCGGAGTCGGAAGGAGCGAGGCGTAGTCCGCGCCGGGCTGGCTCATTTGGAAGCTGTAGAGGTGGAGCGGGAATGGCTGGGGCATCGTGGTGGCGGTGCTGGCATCGATGCCTCGCCTCACTGACGCATAGAAGGCGTTGTCCAGCTCGAAGCGTTCGAGTCGGCGCAGGAGAGTGGAACTGCCTGCGAGGCGCAGTTCGGCGGTGGGTTGGCTGGCGTCCCAGCTTTCGCGCACGTCGAGGGCCTTGCCGCCGCTGTTAGGGGTGGGTTCTCCGAGTATCAGGCAATTTGAGAAATTTGACGGTGCGCTTGAGGCGAACGGGACGAGGGTGACCGTGACTTGGCTCAGGTCGTTATCGGGGCGGTTCACCGGGCCGCCCATGGTGTAGGCGCGGGCTTCGCCTGGGGCGAGTTCGCCCTTGGGGATGGTGAAGATCGCGTTGTTGAAGACGCCGGGCTCACCGGTGCGGCCGAGGAAGCGGGTGGGACCGCTGGCATCCCAAATCCGGGCGGAGTAGCCGGTTTGGGTGGACGTTTCATCGATGAGTTGGAGGTTTAGATTGGAGGTCCATTGAAGTGTGTAGGCATACGGATTGGCCAGCGAGACGGCTATTTTGGCGCAGGGGTTGAGCCGGTAGTTAGAGGCGTCGATCATGGCCATTTTAACGCCCATGAGCAGGCGCAAATCGACGATGATGGGGGCGATGGTGGCGTCGGTGTTATTGGAGGAAGCTCCCTTGACGGTGAGTTTGCTGTTGGAATCAAGGGCCTTGGCCTGGGTGTAAACGGACTTGAGCACATCCCACTTGGGTCCCTTGAGGTTGGAGGAAATTTTTTGCTCGCTGTCGGTGATTTTTGGAATGATGTTGCCGCCTTGTTTGGGCGCGTTGGTGAAGGTGGACTTGTTGGTGGAGGGAAATCCCTGGTTTAGATATGCGGTTAGATCCAGTCGCAGGCCGCCTTGCAGGGAATCGGCCAGCACTCCGAAGCCGTCGGTGGTGGCGGTGTGAAACAAGGCCACTGGCGTGCCGGCCGAGGACGCGAGTGTCGGGTCGAGGAGCTTGGCTTCCGGCAGGGTCACCACCCGTTCCAGCTTGGCATGGCGTGCTGAGTCGGCAGGCGTGGGATAGGCGGTGAGTGGGGGAACCACCTCCCAGCCTGCCCGTTGGTTGGCTAGGTACGGATAGGTGACCGAGTCCTTGGGGGTGCTCTGAGCCATGCGGTTAAAGCGGGCCTTCACGCCTTCGTCGCCAATCCACCACGCATAGCGGCCGCGGATTTCACCGCCGAGTGGATTGGGGGTGGTCACGCCAACCAGAGGAGCTGACACATAGTTGTCGATGGTCACTGGGGTGGGGGCACCGACGGTGGCGCTGCCGACGAGGACCACTGCGGTGGTTTTGTCGTTGACGGTGCCGGTGGGCGAGAGGGCGGCAATTGGTGAGGCGGGAGTGAAGGATTGGGGGGTGGTTGCATCCAGTTCGTTGCCGCTGATGAGCCATTGGACGCCGGTGGCGCTGGGGGTTCTGGTGTAAATCAGGGTTGCCGGGGCACTGGCCGTGACGGTATTCCAGACGCCGGTCCAATAGCGGGTTCCGGGTTTGAGCACCGACAACCCATTGGCAATACTGTTGAGAGATTTGTCGTTGCGCGGGGCTTTGCCGTCAGCCAAGCGCACGCCGCCAGTGTCGCCCGCAAAATCCGCCGGTGCCGTCACCCGTTGATCCATACCGGCCGTCTTCTGAAGTTGCCCCAAGGCGATGATCAGTGCGACCCGTGCATTGCTCCGTGCCATGGCCATGGCATTGCCCTGCGAGGCCGTGCGCAGAGCCACCGTGGAGAGTGATAACAAGCCGACCACGATGAGCGTGAGAAGCACCATCAGGGCAAGCGTGATGATGAGGGCAAAGCCACGGGATTTCACGGGCTTGCTATTTTTGAGCAAGGCGATCGGACGATTGGGCTTGTTGGCGTTCATAAGAATGCTTTGTGAATACAGTTTGACGATCATCCCCCTGATTGCAAACCAAAAATCGAGAGTGATTCGGAATATTTTGGGTCTTGGGCAAGCCCGGTGTACTCCTTGGCCAGCCTACTCTGTGGGGCTTGTGCGTCAAGCTGAGGGTTGCCCGAGTTGCTTTACTGTTTGAGCAGAGGCACCGGGCTGCATGCCGGTGCCACCTGCGGCGCGGCCATCCGACCCGCCAGCTTTTCCTGTTTCATGCATGATTCGCCTGAATCAAATATCAATGAGTGGAGCGGCCGGAACAAGAAATTGCCACCGTCCGGCCCATTGCACTTGCGCTAGCCACCGCGCATTCTAGCATCCCAGCCGTGCCTAGCCACGCCGCCCCATGAACTGCATTTTCGTCGAAAAAATGGCCGAATTCAACGCCGAGGCCCGCCACCTCCTGCATGACCTCCGCGAATCGCTTGGCCTGCCTGGGTTGATCGGCGTCCGGCTCGTCCAGCGCTACACTATCGAGGGCCTCAGCGACTCGGAATTCGCCGCCGCCGCGCGCTTGGTTCTATCCGAGCCGCAAATCGACTTTGCCAGCGAATCCCTAGCTCTAGCTGAAAATGAATCCGCCTTCGCCGTGGAATACCTGCCCGGCCAATTCGACCAGAGGGCCGACTCCGCCGCCCAGTGTGTGCAAATTCTCACCGGCAAGGACCGCCCGCTGGTTGCCTCCGCCAAGGTGGTTATTCTTGCTGGTTCGTTCAGCCCGCACGAGTTGGCCCGCGTCAAAGCTTACGTGATTAACGCCGTGGATTCCCACGAGGTCCCGGTGGCGACGGGCTGTGAGCGCCGCGCCGCCACTGCACCCCGGGATGTCGCTGATCTAACTGGATTCACCCAACTCTCCCCGGCTGCTCTGGCTAGGCTCCGTGCCGATTTGGGCTTGGCCATGTCGGCGGCGGATCTGTTATTTTGCCAGGCGTATTTTTGCGATGAGGAGCAGCGCGACCCGAGTCTGACGGAGATCCGGCTGCTCGACACATACTGGTCGGACCACTGCCGCCATACCACGTTTTTGACAAGGATAGAGGATGTCACTTTCGATCCGGGCTGCGCGGCGGCCGAGCGTGCTTGGCAGACCTATCTGGCAACCCGTGAGATGCTCGGCCGGGCTGACAAGCCGGTCACTCTGATGGACATCGCGCTGATCGGCATGCGTGAACTTAAAATGACCGGTGAACTCGACAACCTGGAAGTTTCCGAGGAAGTCAACGCCGCCTGCATCGTCGTGCCCGTCGAAATCTCAAATTTGAATTCTCCACCTTCAAATTCAATCCGCGAGGATTGGTTGGTGATGTTCAAGAACGAAACCCACAACCATCCCACTGAAATCGAACCTTTTGGCGGGGCCGCCACTTGCCTTGGTGGTTGCATCCGCGACCCACTCTCCGGCCGTTCCTACGTCTATCAGGCAATGCGGGTGACGGGTGCCGGCGATCCACGCACGCCCTTTTCCGATACGCTCCCCGGCAAACTCCCGCAAAAGAAAATCTGTCAGACAGCGGCCCGCGGCTACTCGTCTTATGGCAACCAGATCGGTCTCGCCACTGGCCAGGTCGCCGAAGTCTATCACCCGGGCTACGTCGCCAAACGCATGGAAATCGGCGCGGTGGTAGCGGCCGCCCCTCGATCACAGGTATTTCGTGGCAGCCCGGCCGCCGGCGATGTCATCCTGCTCATCGGCGGGCGCACGGGTCGCGATGGCGTCGGTGGCGCCACCGGATCGTCCAAGGAGCACACCGACACCGCATTGGAAAATTCCGCAGAAGTCCAAAAAGGCGATGCCCCCACCGAGCGCAAAATCCAGCGACTGTTCCGCAATTCCGAACTTGCCCGCAACATCAAAGTTTGCAATGACTTCGGTGCTGGCGGGGTGGCCGTTGCCATCGGCGAAATCGCCCCTTCCCTCGCCATCAACCTCGACGCCGTCCCCAAAAAATACGATGGCCTCGACGGTACCGAACTGGCCATTTCCGAGTCCCAGGAACGCATGGCCGTCTGCGTGGACCCATCGGAAATCGAATTTTTCATCAACGCCGCCGACTGCGAAAACCTTGAATGCACCCACGTCGCCACCGTCACAGATAGCGGCAGGTTGGTGATGACGTGGCGCGGTAAGACAATCGTCAATTTGTCGCGCGCCTTCCTCGATACCAACGGCGTCCAACAAACCGCCGCAGTCCGCGTCAATGCCCCCCATGGAAATCTTCTATCATCTATCAAAAATCGTCCATCCACGATTGAAATCCTGCGGGATCTGAACACCTGTTCGCAAAAGGGGCTTGGCGAAATGTTCGATGGATCGGTCGGTGCCGGCACCGTGTTGTGGCCCTTCGGCGGCTGCCACCAGCTCACACCGCCCGATGCCATGGTGGCAAAGTTGCCGCTATTGGAAGGCGACACCAACGTCTGCACCTACATGAGTTGGGGCTTCAATCCCTATATCTCCACATGGTCACCGTTCCATGGCGCCGTCTATGCCATCACGGAAGCCGTCTGCAAGGCAGTCGCCGCCGGCGCTAGGTTGCCCGATATCCGCCTCACACTTCAGGAATATTTCCCCAAACTCGGCAACGACCCGGCTCGCTGGGGATTGCCATTCGCTGCGTTGTTAGGCGCGTTTCATGCCCAGCACGCGCTGCGTCTGGCGGCCATCGGCGGCAAAGATTCGATGTCCGGATCATTCAACGATCTGGATGTGCCGCCTACCTTGGTGGCATTTGCACTGGCACCCGGCCAAGCGTCGCTGGCGCTTTCTCCTGAGTTCAAGCAAGTCGGCTCTACTATTTCTCTAGTTGAAATCTCTCGCGATGACGACGATTTGCCGGATTTCCAGCAACTCAGGCAAGTCGCCGAGCAACTCCATCAGCTCAATGCCGCCGGCAAACTCCTCGCGTTGCATCATATCGGCCAACCCGGCCTCGCCGCCGCCTTGGCAATAATGGCCTTCGGCAATGGCATCGGCTTCGCGGACGGGTGGACAGGTGTCCCGTCTGTCTCGGAAGACGGGCGCAATGCCTGTCTTGATCTCTTCATTCCCCGCTATTTTGCATTCCTCGTCGAGCATATCGAAGCCCTTCCTCCCGCCCTCAGCGCCCAGCCGATCGGCCACACCACCACCGCTCAAACCCTTGTCTTATCTAACGAAACTAACTTGCTAGCCGACCTTCAGGCCGCTTGGACTGCCACCCTAGAGCCCGTCTATCCGACGCAACCGGAGATGGCGAAGACGATGGATCGTGAATCGCTGATGGTGGATCGTGGGCTGCAGAGCGCTCTCGAACAATCCGCGAACCCCAATCGCCAATCCTCAATCTCCCGTCCGCGGGTCGTGATCCCGGCCTTTCCCGGCACCAATTCCGAATACGATTCCGCCAAGGCGTTCCGCGAGGCCGGCGCCGAGGCTGATATCCTGGTCTTCCGCAATTTGAGCACCGCGCACATCGACGAAAGCCTGCGCGCCCTCGCCGCGCAAATCCGCCGCTCGCAAATCCTGATGTTCCCCGGCGGCTTCAGCGCCGGCGACGAACCGGACGGTTCCGCCAAATTTATCGCCACCGTCATCCGCAGCCCGCGCGTCGCTGATGCCATCATGGACCTGCTCCTCAACCGCGACGGTCTCATTCTCGGTATATGCAACGGCTTCCAGGCTCTGATCAAAACGGGCCTCGTGCCATTCGGTCGGATCATGGACAGTGGCTCATTGATAGAAAGTGGAGGCTCTCTGATCATCGAACCACCGAACCACCGAACCACCGAACCACCGGCCAACGCTCCGACCCTCGTCCACAACGACATCGGCCGCCATATCTCCTGTTATGTCAATACCCGGATCGTCAGCACGCTTTCCCCATGGCTGTCTAACACCCGGGTCGGCGACCTCCACACGGTCCCAATGTCTCATGGCGAAGGCAAGTTCCATGCTTCCGCAGCCATGATTTCACAACTCGCCGCCGCCGGCCAGATCGCCACCCAATACTGCGATGCCAACGGCCTGCCCTCAATGGATATCTCGATCAATCCGAATGGCTCGTTGGCCGCCATCGAAGGCATCACCTCGCCCTGCGGACGGGTCTTCGGCAAAATGGCTCACTCCGAACGTGCCGCCACTCAAGTCGCAAAAAACATCCCTGGCAACAAACACCAGCCAATCTTCGCGGCGGGCGTCGCCTACTTCTAAGTCGACGAGGAGATGATGCATCTTTGCTTTGCGGCAGTCGACTTC
>JBAXCM010000130.1:0-10033 GCA_037141475.1 Verrucomicrobiota bacterium
CAAGTTTGTCACCGTCAATGTCTGCGGTGCCCGCACCTATCACGATGCTAAAAAAGTCGCCGAGGCCGTTTGCAAATCAGCCTTGGTCAAGGCGTCGTGGAATGGCGGTGACCCGAATTGGGGCCGCATCATCCATGCAGTGGGCTACTCCCGAGCCCGGATTCGCGAGGAACTCGTCGATATTCACATCGGTGGCAAGGCGGCCTGCATCGGCGGCCTCCAAGCAGCTACCCCGATGGCGGTCCTGCGGGACATTGTCGCCGAACGCGAGTTTGATATCTGCATCAACCTCAACCAAGGCAGTGCCGACTACACGATGTACTCCAGTGATTTATCGCCCGAATACATTGACTTTAACCGCTCTGAGTACGCGTATTGGAAACAGGCACGCAAGGACGGCTTGGTGTGACGCCGGAAGGGAAGAACAGGATTGCACGGGAAAGATAGCCACCTCTGGCTTCAACCACAGGAGCTTGCGCTGCTTGCCATCGATAGATCCCTCGTCGGCCGGATCGAGCACGCTGCCCATCCCATACCGCTGTGGCACCATCGGCATCCACCCGGCGTGTTTATGAATTTTTAACGCTTTCGGTCTGGTCTTTTACTTTGAGTTCGGGCTGATGCTGGCATCCTGGATGCACGCACCACTCCCATGACAGATATCATCCTCATCGCCGTGACTCTGACGTTTTTCGCCCTTAGCGCGCTTTACACCCGCTTCTGCGACTCACTCTAACCTATAACTACCATGGAGACCTACATCATCGGCTTCATCGCCCTCCTGCTCATCGGCTACCTCGTGGTGGCGATGCTTCACCCCGAAAAGTTCTAAGCTACAATCATGCACACCAACGACTGGCTACAACTCGGCCTCTTCATCGGCCTCCTCGCGGCGCTCACCAAACCGCTCGGCATTTATCTTACCAAGGTACTCGATCCCGCGGGCAAGACCTGGCTTGACCCGGTGCTGCGGCCGCTTGAGAAATTCACCTATCACCTGATGGGCGTGGATCCTGCCAAGGAACACGGTTGGAAAGCTTACACGTTCGCGATGCTGCTGTTCAGCGCGTTTGGCGTGTTCTTTACCTACGCGATCCTGCGTCTGCAACATCTGTTGCCGCTCAACCCGCAAGGGCTCCCAGCGCTGAATCCGGCGCTGGCCTTCAACACGGCGGTGAGTTTCTCTACCAACACCAACTGGCAGAGTTACTCGGGCGAAAGCACCCTGTCCTATTTCTCTCAGATGGTGGCGCTGACCATCCATAACTTCACATCCGCCGCCGTCGGTCTCTCCATCGCCGCAGCGCTGGTCCGTGGTGTCGCAAGGCAATCAGCGGCCACCGTGGGAAATTTTTGGGTCGATATGATCCGATCCACCTACTATCTGCTGCTGCCAATCTGCTTGGTGTTCGCGGTATTCTTGGTGTCCCAAGGGATGATCCAGAACTTCAAGCCCTATGATACGGCAAAACTCGTCGAGACGATCACGGTCCCGGTAGGCACTCTCGATGCCACCGGCAAACCAAGCACCGTGCAACAAACCATCACCGACCAGACCATCGCCCAAGGACCGATGGCTTCACAGGTCGCAATCAAAATGTTGGGCACCAACGGCGGCGGCTTCACCAACGCCAATGCCGCCCATCCGTTTGAGAACCCAACCCCTCTATCCAACTTCCTGCAAATGCTCGCAATCTTTGCCATCGGCAGCGGACTCACCTGGTATCTTGGTAAAACAACCAAAAACCAGGCGCACGGCTGGTCGGTGTGGGCTGTGATGATGATCCTCTTCATTGGTGGGATTGTGACTTGCTGGTGGGCTGAAGCACAGGGCAACCCAATTCATCAGGCCATGGGTGTGGTCGCGGCAGACGGCAACATGGAGGGCAAGGAATTGCGCTTCGGTATCTTCAACTCCTCGCTCTTTGCCACCGTCACCACCGCAGCCTCCTGCGGCGCTGTCAACTCAATGCACGATTCCTTCACCGCTATCGGGGGACTGGTGCCGCTCTTCATGATTCAGTTGGGAGAGGTCGTCATCGGCGGCGTCGGTGCAGGACTCTATGGCATGCTGGTGTTCGTGGTGCTGGCGGTGTTTATCGCAGGTCTGATGGTCGGCCGTACCCCGGAATACCTCGGCAAAAAAATCCAGGCTTTCGACGTGAAAATGGCGATGCTCGCCCTGCTGGTTCTAACCGCCAGTATCCTCGGCTTCTCCGCCTGGGCCGCCGTGAGTGCATGGGGCCAGGCCGGTCTCAACAACACCGGCCCCCATGGCTTCAGTGAAATCCTCTACGCCTATAGTTCATGTACCGGCAACAACGGCAGCGCCTTTGCCGGCCTAACAGCAAACCCGGCAGATGGCGACTCGCACTACAATATCACACTCGGCTTGGCCATGCTCATCGGCCGCTTCCTGATGATCATTCCGATCATGGCGCTGGCCGGTTCCCTGGTGAAAAAGAAGATCTCGCCACCCAGCGCGGGCACCTTCCGGGTTGCCGGTTCCACCTTCACCATTCTGTTGCTAGGCACCGTGCTGCTCATCGGCGCGTTGAATTTCCTGCCCGCTCTGGCCCTCGGCCCCATTGTCGAGCACTTCCTGATGCACAACGGCCAGCTTTTCTAACATATCACCCCCAGCCACCGTGTCCCATACCAATCCATCCCTGTTTGACAAGTCGATCATCGCACCCGCAATCAGCGATGCGTTCCGCAAGCTCGATCCCCGGCTCATGATCAAAAACCCGGTGATGTTCGTCACCCAAATTGGCGCAGTCCTAACTACCATCTCCATATTTACCTCCATCGTTGACCGGGGATTCGTCGTTCAACTCGCCATCTGGTTGTGGTTCACGGTGCTCTTCGCCAATTTCGCCGAAGCCGTTGCCGAGGGCCGTGGCAAGGCCCAGGCAGACAGTTTGCGCAAGGCCCGAAAAGATACACAGGCCCGGCGCCTGCGCGGCAAATTGGAAGAACTCATCGCTGCGGCGATGTTGAATAAGGGAGATCTGGTGGTTTGCGAAACCGGCGACGTGATCCCCGCCGATGGCGATGTGGTCGAAGGCATCGCCAGCGTCGATGAAGCTGCCATCACCGGCGAAAGCGCACCAGTCATCCGCGAAAGTGGCGGTGACCGCAGCGCGGTCACCGGCGGTACCCGCGTCATCAGCGACCGCATCGTGATTAAAATTACTTCGGACAAGGGCAACACGTTCCTCGACCGCATGATTGCCATGGTGGAAGGGGCCACGCGCCAGAAGACACCTAACGAAATTGCGCTGACCATCCTGCTCTCGGCGCTAACCCTCATCTTCCTGCTCGTATGCGTCACCCTCAAGCCCTTCGGTAGCTATGCTGGCATCGAGTTCAGCACTCCGGTTCTCGTCGCGCTGTTGGTCTGTTTGATCCCCACCACCATCGGCGGCCTGCTCAGCGCCATCGGCATCAGCGGCATCGACCGCCTAATCCGCCGCAATGTGATGGCCACCAGCGGCCGCGCAGTGGAGGCAGCGGGTGATATTGATGTGTTAATGTTAGACAAAACCGGCACCATCACTATTGGCAACCGCATGGCGTCGGATTTCGTGCCTGCACCGGGCGTCACCGAGTTCGAATTGGCGGATGCGGCGCAACTGGCGTCGCTCGCCGACGAGACGCCGGAAGGTCGCAGCATTGTGGTGCTAGCCAAGGAGAAGTTTAACATTCGCGGCCGAACCCTGCTGCAGCCTCACACCACTTTTGTGCCATTCACCGCCCAGACTCGTATGAGCGGCGTAGATATCGACGAGCGCTGTGTGCGCAAGGGTGCTGCCGACTCCATCAAGCAATGGGTCCGGCAACAAGGCGGCGAATATCCGCCGGAAGTGGACAAGGCCGTTGCTTCGGCCAGCCTTGCCGGACGCACGCCGCTGGTGGTCGCCGATGGCCGAAAGGTGTTAGGCGTGATTGAGTTGAAGGATGTCGTCAAAGGCGGCATCAAGGAACGCTTCGCTCAACTCCGCAGCATGGGCATCCGCACCCTCATGATCACTGGCGATAATCCCATGACCGCCGCTGCCATCGCCGCCGAGGCCGGGGTGGACGATTTCATGGCCCAAGCCACTCCTGAGGACAAGCTCAAGCGCATCCGCCTCGAACAAGCCGCCGGGCATCTGGTCGCCATGACCGGTGACGGCACCAACGACGCGCCGGCACTTGCCCAGGCCGACGTCGGGGTCGCCATGAACACCGGCACCCAGGCCGCTCGGGAAGCTGGCAACATGGTGGATTTGGATAGCAACCCGACCAAGCTCATTGAGATCGTTGAGATTGGCAAACAACTGTTGATGACTCGCGGCTCCCTAACCACTTTCTCGATAGCCAACGAAGTTGCCAAGTACTTTGCGATCATTCCGGCTATGCTGATGGTGACCTTTCCCGCGATGGCAGCCCTCAATATCATGAAGCTCGGCTCACCGCAAAGCGCCATTCTCAGCGCGGTAATTTTCAATGCCCTTATCATCGTTGCCCTCATCCCGTTGGCACTCCGAGGTGTGGCTTACCGGCCGCTTGGCGCGGCCGTCGTGCTTCGCCGCAACCTGCTCATCTATGGTCTGGGCGGCCTTGTCATTCCCTTCATCGGAATCAAGGCCATCGATCTCATCGTCACCTCCCTTAACCTCGCCTGATATGAAAGTTGTCATCTCCCAAATCCGCCCCGCCGTCGTTTCAACCTTGGTCATTGCTGTGGTTTGCTGCGGCTTCTATCCACTCGCCGTCACCGGTATTGCAAAACTGGCATTTGCAAACAAAGCCGACGGCAGCCTGCTGGTGGACAAGAACGGGGTCATCATCGGGTCGTCACTACTCGGCCAGAATTTCTGCGGCGAAGGGTATTTCCACCCCCGTCCATCGGCGGCTGGCACCTCTGGCTACGATCCAACGAACTCGGGCGGCAGCAACCTCGGACCCACCTCCCAAAAACTCTCCGAAGCCATCAATGAGCGAGTGGCAGCCTATCGAATTTGTAACGGCCTAGCCGCCTCTCAGCCAGTTCCAGCCGACGCAGTAACGGCCTCGGGAAGCGGTCTCGATCCTCACATCAGTCTAGCAAATGCCTCGCTACAAGTCGCCCGTGTTGCCAAGGCTCGTTCGCTGCCGCCGGAGAAGATCAGAGAACTCATCGGCTCTAACGTGGACAAGGCTGGCTTCGGCCTGTTGGGCGAGGCGGGAGTGAATGTTCTAAGGTTGAATCTAACACTTGATTCACTCCCAAGGGACTAACCATGAGAACGTCGACCTTGCGATGGTTCATTGCCTCGGTCATGGCACTTAACCTCTCGCTCGATGCCTTGCCTGTCGCTTTGCCTTGACACCTCCACAAACAGAAGCACCATTGATGACTCCTGAAAGATGCCGGATACTTAGCCCCATGAACGACGACTACCGCCCCGATCCCGATGCCCTGCTCGCGAAGGTGAAACGTGAAGAGCAGCAGAAAATGCCCGGGCGGCTCTATATCATTCTCGGGATGTGCCCGGGAGTCGGCAAGACGTATGAGATGCTTCTGTTCGCTAAGCAGCGGCAGCTGGACGGACTCAAGGTGCTACTGGGCATTGTGGAAACCCACGGCCGCGAAGACACCGCTGCGCTACTGGCTGGACTAACAATTCTGCCGCGTCAGCAAATTGAACATGGGGGGCACACACTTGAAGAGTTCGATCTGGATGGCGCAATCCTGAGCCGCCCGGATTTGCTGCTGGTAGATGAACTTGCCCACAGCAACGTGCCGGGTAGTCGTCATCTCAAACGCTATCAGGATGTCCTTGAATTGCTGGACTCTGGCATTGACGTCTGCACCACCCTCAACGTCCAGCACATCGAGAGCCAGGTCGATATCGTGCGCCAAGTCACCGGGGTGACGGTGCGTGAAACCGTTCCTGATTCCGTCCTCGAGCGTGCTCACGAGATCCAGTTGGTGGACATCAGTGTGGAGAAGTTAATGCAGCGTTTGGCTGAGGGCAAAGTCTACCTGGGAGAGCGGGCCGAAGCAGCGGCGGAAGGGTTTTTCCGCGAGAGCAATTTAACCGCACTGAGGGAACTGGCGCTGCGATTCACGGCAGAATGCGTGGATCGCGACCTAGAGGACATCCGCAGGGCCCGCCGGATTGCGAGCCCATGGAAAACCAACGCCCGGTTGCTGGTGGGCATTGGCCCAACCCCGTATTCGGAAAGCCTGATCCGCTGGACACGCCGCGCCTCCGGGCGGCACGGATGCCCGTGGCTAGCAGTGTGGGTGGAGGGGATCTCACCTCTAACTGATCAGGAACAGCAGTTTCTGGCCCGTGGCCTAGGCTTGGCGCGCCGCCTGGGCGGGGAGGTGGTACACGTCGCCGGCGACGACGTGGCCGCTGCTCTGTTGGTTGTGGCACGCGAACGCAACGTGTCCCAAATCATCGTCGGTAAGCCCAGTCGTCGCAACCGCTGGAGGCCATCTCTGGCAGACCGAATCATCGCCGGCAGCGGTGAGATCGACGTGTCAGTGGTGCGCCCGGTGCTGGGTCGCCCTCCCGGGCAATCAAACGCCCCCAGGCGGCGCAGCGCCACCGGTGCCAGCCCATCCTTGCGAGAATATGGGTGGGTCCTTGGGATCATCGGTGGGTTGACGACTCTGTGTTGGCAGTTCGCATTTCTGGCGGGATACACCGTGCCGGCACTTGTCTATCTGTTCGCAATTCTGTTGGCGGCATTGCGCTTTACCCGCGGGCCAATGTTGATGATGGCCGCGGTCAGCGGGCTGGTCTGGGACTATTTTTTCATCCCGCCTCGCTTCACCCTTGATATCAATGCACCGGAAGATATATTTCTGCTGGGTATGTTCTTCGCTGTCGCACTGTGCATGGGCACTCTAACTACAAGGTTGCGAACACGGGGCGTCGCCGAGCGTCGGCGGCAAATGGAGACAGACGCGCTGCTACGCGTCACACAAAGCGCCGCGCTCATTCCTGAGATCAATCAGGGACTGGCCGAGGCACTTAAAATCATCAATGGGGTAATCGGGGCCGACACCGCGCTATTTGTGAGGCGGTTAGACCACACGCTTCCCATCACGACGCATTCCGCCAGCACTTGGCAGCCGCCGGAGCAGGAGTTCGGGGTTGCAGCATGGAGTTATGCTAACAAGCAAGTTGCAGGCCGATTCACTGATACGCTGCCACAAGCCATTGGCACGTGGTTTCCGCTGCAAACCGCCACGTCGGTGATGGGCGTAGTTGGGTTGAGGTTGAGCATGGAACGGGACGTGTTGGATTTCTCACGGCATCAGGCGATGGAGGCGTTTGTTCTGCAATTGGCGCTGGTGCTTGAGAAGGAGCATTTCATGCACGCGGTGAGCCAGGCGGAGGTGATGGATAAGTCCGACCGGCTTCGGAAGACGTTGCTGGATAGTGTATCCCACGAGCTGAAGACACCGCTCGCCGTCATCCGCGCGTCTATCGAGGGTATGGGCAACGCCACCGATAACCCATACGTCGCAGAAATTGATACCGCCACCAAACGTCTGCAGCGCTTGGTGGACGGTCTGTTGCAGATGACGCGTCTCGAGTCCCAGGTCGTGGAACCCCATCTTGAGTGGTGCGATGTGGCTGAACTCGCGGAGGGTTCTGTCGCCGCCGTAGGTGATGCGTTGAAGAACCACTCCGTTAGGATGCACCTATCTCAGGATCTTCCTCTAATCAAGACAGATCAGGCGCTGTTGCAGCAGGTTCTGACGAACGTGTTGCATAACGCTGCTGTGTATTCGCCGGAACATTCCCTCATCGTGCTCACGGCAAGCCACGCCGACCATACGCTTCACCTCAGCGTCCGGGACCACGGGCCTGGCTTGCCAGTCGGTGATGAGGACCGCGTTTTTGGAAAATTCTATCGGGTTCCAGGCGCCCCGGCAGGTGGCACCGGCTTAGGTCTCTCGATCGCCCGTGGATTTATTCAAGCGCTGGGTGGCGAAATCACAGGTTGGAATCACCCGCAGGGAGGCGCGGTTTTTGAAATCCTGCTGCACGGCGACTTTCTGATCCACGGCGAGGAGATCGCTTGTGTTTCCGGTCAGATCGGCAAGAGTGGTGGTGCAACTCACACCCCATGACGGCTCTAATCATCGACGATGAAATTCAGATCCGGCGGCTGCTCCGCTTGGCGCTCGAATCGCGTGGCTATCAGGTGCGTGATGCGGACAACGGCCGCCTTGGCCTGCAAGAAGCGGCGTTTTGCCGGCCGGATGTTGTTTTGTTAGATCTTGGATTGCCAGATATGGACGGGCTTGAAGTGCTAATGAGCCTTCGCGAGTGGAGCACGGTGCCGGTGCTGATTCTCTCGGTGCGTGATCAGGAACATGTGAAAGTCTCGGCACTTGAAAACGGGGCTGACGACTACGTGACCAAGCCGTTCAGCACCGCCGAGTTGCTTGCCCGCCTCATGGTCATCTAACGACGGCATCATGGCAACGAATCACCTGAATTGATCGTCGGTCCTCTAACGATGCACTTGGATCGTCACGAGGTGTTGCTGGGAGGCGAGCCGTTGAAGATGACACCCACGGAATACGCGTTTCTTCATGCTTTAGCTCGCCATGCGGGCAAGATCGTCACCCAGCGGCAATTGTTGAGAGATGTCTGGGGCCAACAAGGCGACGGCCAGACCCACTACTTGCGGGTTTACGCCAACCACCTTCGAAAGAAACTCGGGGGTCGGTTGATCCTTAGCAATGAGCCAGGCATCGGCTATCGATTACTAGAGACTCTGCCCGGAGGCATTCCATAAGTGAGGTTAGTGAATTAAGGCGAAGGTTCTGAGCTCAATCCTCGCATCGATGGGGTCAGTCCTCGCATGGTAACATTTAGCGTGATGATTCCTCCGCCCACAGCGGACACTTCGTTCGGGAATGCGAGTTGCTCGAGCCGTTGTCGAAGGTGAGGTCGAGCCCTGAGTTCTGAGGGCATTTGCCGGCCGACGAGAATAGGGGATGATCTTGCAAGCGAGGCTCCGCCTCACCGCCAGGGCGGAAGACTTGAAGACGGCTCGGCTGACTTCACCGGAAGCCGGGCCTAACGGCAGCGATTTTGACATTTTAACGGCTCTAGAATCCCTCCGTTCAGTTGGGGCGTTGGCCGAGGAATTTGACGACGGCATCGGTGCGGTTGTGGACGTGGAGTTTTTCATAGATGCGTTGGATATAGGTGCGCACGGTGCCGAGCGACACCTGCATTGCCTCGGCAATCTCCTTGTAAGGACAACCATCAGCTAACAATTTCAACACTTCCCGTTCGCGTGGTGCCAGCGCGCTCAAGCTTCCGGGCAGCGGCGGGCGGGCGCGGAAGAAATCCACCATCTTGCGGGCCACGCTGCCAGAGATGGGAGAGCCACCGGCAGCCACCTCGCGGATAGCGTCTAGCAATTGCTCAGGATCACTGCTCTTGACCAGATAGCCGTGGGCCCCTGCGGCAAGTGATTGAAAAATATCCTCGCTGTCCTCGTAGGCAGTGAGCATCACGATGCGGACATTAGGCAGCTCCTGGAGCAGGCGCGCCACACACTCAATACCGCTCATACCGGGCAGCCGGATGTCCATCAGAACGATGTCTGGCGCGTCGCCGGGCAGTCGTCTCAATGCTTCCTCGGCGTCGGCGCACGCACTGATGCATCGCATGTCCGGTGCGTCGTCTAGCAAGGCGGCCAGGCCACGGCGGAGGCCGGCGCTGTCTTCTACAATGGATATGCGGATAGGTGGCATGGGAAGTTGGAATGCTAGATATTAGTCCATCGGCAAGCGCAAGCTCAGGCGGGTGCCGCTGCCAGAACTGCTGTCAATCTGGCAGGAGCCGCCCAACTCGCTTAGGCGGCGGCGCAGGTTGCCAAGGCCGTGGCCTTGGCGGCCGGCGGGAGCGGAGGCCTGCGGGTCGAAGCCGCAGCCGTTGTCGGCAATGATCACGACAAACTCCCGGTCATGCATCGCACAACGAACCTCGACGCGGCTGGCCCCGGCATGTTTGAGAAT
>JBAXCM010000131.1:0-10033 GCA_037141475.1 Verrucomicrobiota bacterium
GTTGAAGTCCCGGCCCGCGACACCGGCCAGCGCCCGGTGCCCGGCCTACTCACGTCCCGGGATCCGCCAGTCCGCCAAGGCATGATTGGCGGGGCGCAACGCGGCTGCCAGTGAGCAATAGATATCAAAGAGTGGCGCGTAACGTGCGGTGAGCGCGGTGTTCGGATGAAACACCCGCGTGGTCCCTTTGACCCGCTCCGCAGCTTGGTCCAGATCGTCCCAGAGACCGAGGGCGACACCCGCCAGCATGGCCGCGCCAAGTGGTGAGGTGTCCTGAATGTCTGAGACCTCCACGTCCATGCCCGAAATGTCTGCTTTATTTTGAAGCCAGAATAAGTTTCGGGTGGCACCACCTGAAACGACGATTTGATCAAAGCGTGTGCTCATACATCCTTCCATGGTCCTGAGGATGTGCAAAAACTGATAGTTAAGACCTTCGATTACGGCCCGGAACATATCGGATTGGCGCGTCGTGTTGAGAAGTCCTATAAATGCGCCGGCCGCCTGACTGTCGTTCACAGGACATGGGGCGGATGATAGATATGGCAAAAATATCAGGCCGCCGGCACCGGCTTGCGATTTGCTTTCGGCTTCGGCCACCACGTCCTCCCATGGTTGGCTGGCCTCGCCGGTGACCTCACGGAACCACGACAACGCGGAGGCCGAGGGCGAGCCGCCCCAGGCGGCGTAGCGTGCGGAGGCGACATGAGCTTGGACACAGACACCCGCGCGGCCCAACGTCCAACTGCAGTCCGGCTGAGTGACAGTTGCTATCAGGTTTTCCCAACTGCCCATCACATTGGAAACCACACCCGGCCGGTGCGCGCCCACCGGCAGTGTGCCGCATAGGTGGTCCTGGCCGCCAAGCACCACTGGGGTGCCGCTCCGAATTCCCGTTAGACTTGCTGCATTTTTAGAAAGGTTGCCCAGCACGGTGCCGGAAGGTTTCACATCGGGCAGGAGTCTGCTCGGGATTCCAGAACGTTCGATCAACTCGTCTGACCACTGGCGTTTCTGTTGATCAAACAGCAGCATACAGCTTGCCATGGTTGGGTCGGTGGCACGCACCCCGCAGAGTTTGAAATTGACGAAGTCCTCTATCAGCAACCACGACTCTGCTTGCCTGATGATTTCCGGCTCATGTTCCATCATCCAGCGGACCCGCATTACACCCGTCATCGCCCACGGCGGAAACCCGGCAATTTCAAACGTCCTTTCGGCACCGATGGTTTGCTCCCACCAAGTTGCCTGGGGCGCGGTGCGGCCACAATGCCAGCTGATAAATGGATAGAGCACACGTCCGTCGCCGGATACGGGCACGCCGTCCATGCCCATGCCTGTGACTGCCACGCCGATGACGCGTGCGGGGTCATCGATGGAGGCCATCACTTCGCGGCAGGCAGCGCCGACGCCGTCCCAAATTGAGTCGGGGTTCCAGAACACCCACTCGGGATGTTGAGCTGCATAGGGATTGAAGCGCTCGGTGGCTCTGGAGGCGGAGGCCACGCATCGGCCGTCGGGCGAATAGAGACAGACTTTGGTTGAGGTTGAACCGAGGTCGATAGCGGCCACCAGCTTGCGTTCAGAGATCATCGTGAGATTCCTTTGATAACGCGTTGGCATAGGCAGGCAACAGGCCGAACGAGCCACCACGCAGCGCGCCTATCACAATCCGCATGAATCCTGTTGTCATCACTTATCTACTCATGTGGGTTGGCGGCACTATCAAAAGTTCCGAATTCCCGCGTTGCGTCAAGCATCGCGCGGAAATTTTCGGGTTTCACACCGCGGTGGATCGTGTTGCTGGAGGAAACGATCAATCCCTCTGGTCCGCCATCGCGGATGCAGCAGCGCACTTCATCACGCACCTCCCCGGGCGTTCCGCTGCACAATGTCTTCACGCAATCGATGTTGCCCTTTAGAGCAATGCGCTCGCCATAAGCGGCCTTCATTCCGGCCATGGTAAGCCCGGCTCCAGGATCGATCGGATCAAGGCAGTCGATGCCAGCCTCAATCCAATCATCCACCAGTGGCAAAACATTGCCATCGCAGTGCTTGATAGTGAGGCATCCCAATGCCTTGAACCCCTGGATGGCACGCCGGAATGCCGGCAAAATCTGCTCCCGATAGACGTCGGGATGGAAGAGTGGGCGGGTTGCCATGGCAACGTCATCGGTAGTGGCGATGATTCGCACGCCGAAGCAGCGGACGGCATGGGCGGCCAGTGCGAGGTTGTAGGTGACAATCCGGTCGAGAAATTCGGTGCAGGCTTCTGGCTCGGCCAGCGGGGCCATCAGAGCCGTTTCGTAGCCGAGCAGGTCCCGCATGTCAGAGAAGCCGTCACGCAGGTTGAGCACCACCGCACGGGTATCACCAAAGCGCTCGACTGCGCGCCGCAAGGTGGCGAAGCGGCCATCCGCACACGGATCTGGAAAGCTGAATTCCCGATGACGGGTGAGGTCGGCCAACGGGTGTGCAATCACCGCAGGAATGCTGTCTCCGGTCAATTGGCGGCGGCTGCCCCATTCATCCTCGAAAGTTTGACGGTCAATGAAGCGCTTGCCATAGTCCGGCCGGATGTTGACGCCATCCATGTCCAGGCGCTCCACCACATCTAACGGATCGTCGGAACCGGTGAGTTCCTTGCCGACGGACGCATCGATAAACCATTCAAATGTTGGAATTCGATCTGGGGATTTCCGCCGGATTGCGGCGCACATGCGTTCGATTCCGTTCATGGTTTAGTTGTTGCCTAAGCTTTGAAGGGCAGGGGATTAGACCCGGTAAGGGCTGGAAACGCAAGCCCGGAACTCAGTTATGCGTCATGGGACGGGGGCGTGGCACCTCTGGAACGACACTCAGGATCGTCACGATGCTGGAACCGTGTTAGAAGTAACACATCGCGGCAGCGAGATTTTACTTGGCACGTGAGAGCAGATCGCTAGTCTGCGCCACTTCCCGCCCTTCCTATGCCTCATGTTTCAACCCAACATTCGTGCCCCCAAGCCGACATGCTTGACGTCCCCCTGCATTTCAATTTCACCACCGATGTCATCGATAAATGGGCAACCCAACGCCCAGATGCTTTGGGCCTGTGGTGGACCGGCGATCACGGGGACGAGGAGAAGTTCACCTTCAGCGAGTTAGCCGACCTCAGCCGCAAGGCGGCTAACTTTTTTCAAGCCAGTGGCATCAACCGCGGCGACCGCGTTTTGCTGGTGCTGCACCGCGTGCCACAATGGTGGATCGCCATGCTCGGGTTGATCCGCCTCGGCGCGGTGCCAGTGCCGGGAACCCCACTCTTAACAATCCGAGATTTGGACTATCGCATCGCTGCCGCCGGGATCAGCGGCGTAATCACCGACGCCGAGGGCATTCCGAAACTAGCCGGATTTTCAGGGCTTCGCATGGCAGTCGGCGCGAGGGTCGCCGGTTGGCTCGACTTTGATGGCGGGCTCGACGAGGCTTCCGCAGTGTTTGCGGATGAGCCGACGCGCGCCGACGCGCCGGGCATATTGTTTTTCACCAGCGCCACCACCGGCCATCCGAAGATGGTGCTGCACACCCAAGCCAGCTATGGGATGGCACATCGGCTCACCGGCAAGTATTGGCTGGATCTGACGCCCGAGGACGTCCATTGGAACATTTCAGACGTCGGCTGGGCAAAAGCCGCGTGGTCGAGTTTCTACGCGCCGTGGCAGATGGGAGCCTGCGTATTTGTTACCGACAATCGCGGCAAGTTTGATCCGGTTAAAACCTTGCGCACCCTCGAGGACTATCCGATCACCACCTGGTGTGCGCCACCCACCGCCCTGCGACTCATCGTCCGCGAGGATCTCGCAAGCTATCATTTTCCCAAGCTGCGCCACGCCGTCACCGCCGGCGAACCGCTCAATCCCGAAGTGCTAACCATCTGGAAAAGGGCCACCGGACTGACCCTGCACGAGGCGTACGGGCAAACCGAAACCGTGATGCTCATCGGCAACTTCCGCTGCACCGGCAACGCGGTGCGGCCCGGTTCGATGGGCCGGGCCAACCCGGCATTTGAGATCGCATTGTTGGATGATCATTTGAATGAATTGCCAGACGGCCAGGAAGG
This sequence comes from Verrucomicrobiota bacterium, assembly GCA_037141475.1. Taxonomy (GTDB): domain Bacteria; phylum Verrucomicrobiota; class Verrucomicrobiia; order Verrucomicrobiales; family Akkermansiaceae; genus Luteolibacter. Next base: position 4,100 of record JBAXCM010000131.1, read on the forward strand.
CGAGGTGGCGCTTCGGGTGGCACCGGTGCGCCCGCTCGGCCTGTTTCAGGAATACTGGCAGCACCCGGAAGTCACAGCGGAGCGGTTCCGCGGCGACTGGTATCTAACCGGCGACCGCGCCACCCGCGACGTTGATGGTTATTTTTGGTTCATCGGGCGCAAGGACGATGTGATCAAGAGCTCCGGCTATCGTATCGGGCCGTTTGAAGTCGAGAGCGCAATGTTAGAGCATCACGCGGTTCTGGATGTGGCGGTCATTGGCAAGCCCGACCCAATTCGTGGCCAGATTGTCAAAGCGTTCGTGGTGCTGCGCAATGGCACACTGCCCGATGAAGCGCTCAAGCAGCAGTTGCAAAACCACTGCAAGCAGACGGTGGCACCCTACAAGTATCCGCGGGAGATCGAATTTGTTGGAGAGTTACCGAAAACCACCAGCGGCAAGACCCGCCACGTCGAGCTGCGGCAACGGGCGTGAGCCTAGCCATCGCAGGGTGACGGGCAAACCTCGGGAGTGGATGACACATGACATGTTGATTTTTGAGGTGTGAATCTGGGTTCTTGCCAATCGGGCTTGTCAGGGGCCGGAGTGCCAATTAGGGTTCCGGCGTGATGCGCAGAGCCTGTTCTTGGACCCTAGTGTTGGTGATTGCAGGTAGCGGCCTGTGTGAGTTGTCCAAGCGACGACAAATCGCAATTGGTCCTGAGCACGGACCCGTTCATGCGGCGGCAACGGTCGTGCCTGACGGGCAGACGGTGGTGGTGCCCGTGGATTCGGGGGGCAAGTCGCAGCCGAGCAAGCGTATGGCGTTTCGTTTGGCGCTGGAAGGCGAAGTGGTGAAATTGATAGGGACGGAAGAATTGCAGGGGGACTTTCACCGGCGGCGTGGTCGGCTGGCGTGGTGGCCGGGGATGTTGTATTTTCGTTTGTTGGATGTGCAGCAACGGGTGCTGGCCGAAGAGACGATGGCCGCACCCGAGCGGACATGCGTTGTCCTCAGGACCGGCTCACCCGAAGTGGATGGCGACGCCCCGCCCACCGCTAGGGTGTCAACCGGTGCGCCGGTGGTCATTCAGGTGCGCATGCCCAGTGTGGCCGGTGCCAGCCAATTGCAAGTCTATCGGCTAACTGGTGAGCAGCCCGCCGACAGCCAAGCCGAGGCTCCTAGAAAATTATTAGCGACTCTTGCATTGCAGCAATGAAGACCCGATCCATGCTGATATGGCTTTTGCTGAAGGGTTTGGTGCTGCTAGGAGTGGCCGCCGGGCAAGCGGCCGAATTGGTGGCAGTTGAGGAGCACGGCAGCCGTGCCCAACATATCAATCTGGTCTATCTCTCCGAAGGTTATACCGCCGAAGACATGCCAAAATTTGCCGCTGACGTGGATGCATCGGTTGCCTTCCTATTCACCAAGGAGCCGTGGCAGTCATACCGCTCGTATTGCAATATCTATCGGATTGAGGTGGTCTCCAATCAGAGTGGCTGCGATAATGGAGACACGGGCGGGCCCGGTGTGATGCGCGACACGTATTTCAATACCGGCTTCACCGAACCCGGTATTCCGCAATACCTTGCGGCCGACGCTGTGGGCATGAGCCGGGCTTATGATCTGCTCGGCAAGTTGTTGCCGGAATATGACATTCCCGTGATGTTGGTCAATGATGCCAAGTATGGCGGCACTGGTGGCCAGATGACGGTGGTGTCCACCCATCCGTTGAGCAGTGCCATCGTCGAACATGAACTCGGCCATTCCCTAGCCCTGCTGCAAGATGAATATGATGTGGACTACCCCCAATACACACCTTTTGAAGCGCCCAACGTGACAGCGCAGACGGACCCGGGCCGGCTCAAGTGGAACTATTGGGTTGATTGGGGGACGCCGCTGCCGACGCCGGCCAGTGTGGATTTTGATTCGGCGGTGGGTTTGTTTGAGGGGGCGATGTACCGCAGCAAAGGATGGTACCGCCCACATTACAATTCCTTGATGCGAAACCTCAACCGGCCGTGCGGAGCGGTTAATAGCGAGCAATTCGTGTTGCACTATTATGCTTTGGTTAGTCCACTGGACGACTGGTCGCCGGCCACCACCGTGCAGCAGGTCAATACGCTGGAGCCACTCACTTTCACCGTCATGCCCAAGGCACCGGATAGTGGTGTGGCCTTGTTGGTTACGTGGAGCATTGACGATGCTGTTCAGGCTGATGCCAGTTCCGCTATTTTCACGACATTTTCGGACACTCTGGGCAATGGCATTCATACTGTCACAGCCACGGTGAATGACCCAACCGCCTTTGTTCGCCAGGACCCCGAAGGACTGCTGAAGGAGTCTGTAACCTGGACGCTAAACGTGAATAACCAACCGCCTAACACGATTGACGGCTGGCGCGCCGCTTACGGCGACGATTTGGCGAATCCCATGGGTGACGGCCTGCCCAACCTCATGAAATTCGCGCTGGGAGTGCTGCCATACGAGCAGGCCAGGTCCGACCAATATCCGGCAGGCAGTCTGACTCAGGACGGAGGCGACAGTTATCTAACGCTTACGGTGCCACGGCGAACCAAGCACTCAGATGTGGCTTTCATCGTCGAGGTAAGCGACGACATGGTGACCTGGCACAGTGATTGGGGCGATACGGTGGTGTGGCGCGACGATGAGAGCGCGCTGGTCGTTAGCGACGCCACACCCACGAGTGCGGCGGCCCGCCGCTTCATTCGCCTCAAGGTATCGGCGTATTGATCGGATCTATTCTTGCATTGCGGCAGTTGGGCTTTAGCATCGCGGGCCGCCATCGGCACTTCAAGCATGACAATCCATCCCAGCGCCCTGATCTCGCCTGAAGCCGAACTTGCCGATGACGTGGTGGTCGGGCCATTTGCGGTGATCGAAGGTCCGGTGAAGCTTGCGGCCGGGGTCGTTATTGGCGGGCACGCATGGGTCTGCGGCGATACCTGGTTGGGCGAGGGCACCCGTATTGGCTGGGGCAGCGTGATTGGGGCTGATCCGCAGGATTTAGGGTTTGATCCTGCATGCCGCTCAGGGTTGCGGATTGGAGCGGGCAACCAAATCCGCGAGTATGTGACGATCCATCGCAGCTCGAAGGAGGGAGGCAATACGACATTGGGGGACGGGAATTATTTGATGACCGGAGTGCATTTGGGGCACGATTCGCTCGTTGGAGACAGCAATGTGATTGCCAACAACGTAATGTTTGGCGGGCATGTGCATCTTGGCAACCGGGTATTTTTGGGGGGGGGCGCGGGGTTTCATCAATTTCTCCACATCGGGGATTTGGTCATGGTCCAAGGCAATGCCGTGGTCAGCCAAGATGTGCCGCCGTATTGCGTGGTGTATGGCAATAACCAATTGGCTGGCCTCAACACCGTGGGTTTGCGCCGCGCCGGGTTTGATGCCGCGGCCCGCGCCGAAATCAAGAAGGCCTATGGCTTGTTATTCACCTCGGGCCTGACGCTTTACAAGGCGTTAGAGGAGGCGGTTGCGATGGACTGGAGTCCAGCAGCGCGGTGCCTGTTGGAGGCGGTGGCCAAGCCATCACGCAAAGGAATCATCACCCGCGGCTGAGGGATTTGAGCGATTCCCATCGTTCCGGCGGACAACGCGCTGGACAGATGCACCCATGTGCGGCCATGTTGCCGCCAGCCTGTGGCCGCGCTGCGGCCTGGGTTGACCGATATGCCAGTTTTCCGCCATCTGCCGCTGCGTTTCCTGCTGCCCCTCGCCTGTGTTGTGTTGGGTGTGGGTCTGTGTGTTTGGCTGATGCCCTCGGAGTTGCGCGACATCGCCGAACAGCTCACCGGCTTCCCGGATTCAGACGTCAGTGCTCATCTGGCGCGGCCGTACGTGCTCGCCGGCCTGTGTTTCCTTCCCGCCCTGGCGGCCATGGTCTATGCCTGTGGCGGCACCCTGGACCGCCACATCGCCCGCCACTTCGGCAACATTTTTTTCATTTGCCTTGCGTCGTTATTGCTCATTTGGATGCTCGTTGATTTTGCCGACAATCTGAAGAGTTTCAGCAAGACGTCGAGCGTCTGGCTCACTGCGGCGATCTATTATCAAGTGCGGGCCCCGGCCGTGGTGTTGCTGGTATTGCCCTACGCGCTGCTGTTGTCGTTGATTTACTCGCTGGGCAAATTGTCCCGAGACCGTGAAATCGTTGCGATGGTGCAAAGCGGGCGCAGTCTTATCCGGCTCACCGCCCCGCTGATAGCTGCAGGCGTCTGGTGCAGCTTGCTTTGCCTCGGCCTCAATTACCAATGGGCACCCACCGCCGAAGGCCGCCAAAGCGAGATCCTCGATGCTGCCCGAGGTATCCTCATCACCGAGGCCAAGCATGTGATCTACGACAATTTGGACCAACATCGGCTGTGGATGATCGGGGCCTTTCCAAAAAATTACGAGAAGGGTGAAGCATTGCTCAATGTTGAAGTGACCAACACCCGTGCAGACGGATCGCTTATTTCGCGATTGCTGGCTAAACGGGCCCGCTGGGATTTGAAGGACAATTCGTGGACGTTTGAGGCCCCGGTGATATGCCATTACAAGACCGGCGAGGCACCTGAATTTGAAATCCCCGATCCGCCCGTGCTCCGTCGATTTTGGACAGAAACCCCTTGGCAGTTGATCAAACCGGGTTTGGCCGCGCCCTACCTCGGCATCCCAGACCTCAACGGCTGGCTCCGCGCCAATGCCACCAAACACCACACTCCGCCCAATAAGAATGCCGCAGCTCCCTACCTTACCCAGTGGCACTACCGCTGGGCATTGCCATTTACCTGCTTGGTCACTGTGTTGCTTGCCGCACCGCTGTCCATCCACTTCTCCCGCCGCGGCCCAGGCGGCAACCTGTTCCTGGCCATTGTCCTGTCAGCCTTGATGATCTTCAGCACCAGTGTCTTCCTCAACTTTGGCGAAGCCGGCTTGCTCCATCCCGCCCTCGCCGCTTGGCTGCCCAATCTCGCTTTTTCACTCCTCGGTCTCTTCCTATTCCACCGTCGCATCGCCGACCGCTCCATCGCTCAATCGCTCCTGCGCTTTTTCAAACTCAACAAGCCACCATCCCCCGCATCTTCATGGCCCTAGCAGAATCTTGGCATATCCGTTCCCGAAGTCGCGAGTGCGCCGCCTCACAACGCGCGTTTGTGCCGGGCGAACCGATCATCACCGCCTTGTTTCCCGATCCGGATACCAGTGGCTACCTGCGCCGTGATTACTGCTTGGAAGCTTGGAGCGCCATCCCTGACACCGCCGATGCCCCGTTTTCCTCATGGCGGACTCTTTACTCAACACCGGGTGGCGACAAACCGCAGGCGGTAGAACGCGAACAGCCCGAGGATATTTTGCGCCGGATGGTCGAAGAAGACCAAGATCACACCGAAAACACCCGTTACATCCTGGCGGTTATGCTCGAGCGCAAACGGATTTTGCGCGAAACCGATACCCAGCGCACCCCCACTGGCATTCTCCGTATCTACGAAAACCGCAAAACGGGCGAAGTCTATATCGTCAAGGATCCGGATATTCCCCTCAGCCAGGTCGATGCCCTCCAGCAGGAAGTCCTCCTCCTCTTGGAATCCAACTCCCGCCCCCCAGCCGATCCGTCCGATCCGTCCGAAGAGTCGCCACCTTTGGCGGACCCGCCGTTGGTTTCTGCCACCTGATCCAGCGCCATGTTTCTACCTGGATTCAAGGATCTGGCAAAATCCCAGTGGGTTGCCACCTTGGAGGAGCTTAAACTTTCCGGTGAACTGCCCGTGAGCGAGCTTTCGCGCCGCCTCGGTATGAGCTACATGGCCGTCAAGCAGTACTGCGAGGCCCTCACAGAGCTCGGCTATCTCGAGCGCTCCCGAGCCCCGCGTTCCGAGGTCGGCAGACCCGAAATTTTCTATCGGTTGGCGCCCAAGGCGGCGCTGCTCTTTCC
>JBAXCM010000132.1:0-10010 GCA_037141475.1 Verrucomicrobiota bacterium
AACCGAGGCCAAAGGCCGGAAATAATAGAACCACACACATGAAGGAAATGACTTCAGCGGAACGGGTGATGACTGTGCTGCGCAACGGTGAACCGGACCGCATCCCGCACTTCGAATGGATTATCGATCAGAAAATCAGGCACGCATTGTGTCCCGGCGCATCGACCGAAGAGTTTACGATCCGGATGGGCTTGGACGCGATGCTGACGGCCCCGGATTTCACCACCGTGCAGATTGCGCCCAAGCGCTTTAAAAACGAATGGGGAAGCGTGATCGAAAAAGGCGAGGAACAACACTCAACCGTCGTCAAGGCCGTCATCGAGACCATCGAGGACTTTCAAGCCTATCAGGCGCCAGATGCCTTCGCTCCACATCGCTTCGACAGCCTCAAGAAACTCGTCTCACGCTACAAAGGCAAGTATGCCATCGGCGTCCACTTGAATGATGTGCTGTCGATTCCACGGAATCTGATGGGCTTTCAGGAATTGATGATGGCACTGTGTGCCGAACCGGAACTGGTCGCCAAACTGGTCGAATTGTCGGTTGACCTGAATATCCAGTTAGCCGGCGAGGCCGCTCGGCATGGCGCGGATTTCGTCTTCACCGGCGATGATTATGCTTCCTGCCAGGCACCCTTTATGTCGCCAGGCACATTTCGAGAACTGCTCTATCCGGGATTGAAACGTGTGGTCAAGGGCTTCCACGACCACGGCCTGCCGGTGATCAAGCACACCGATGGCAATATCATGTCATTGATGGATATGCTTGTCGATGTGGGCTTCGACTGTCTGGACCCGATTGATCCCTTGGGCGGCATGGATATCGGACTGATGAAGCAGACGTATGGTCAGAGATTCGCGCTCAAAGGCAATGTCAACTGCGCGACAACCCTGGTCAACGGCACGGCTGAGGAGGTCGTCAGAGAAACACTGGGCGTGATGCAGGCGGCCTCCGCTGGTGGCGGTCTGATCCTGTCTTCCAGCAACAGCATCCACTCGTCTGTGGCTCCCCTGAACTATCTGGCCATGCTGAGCACCATCAAAGCCTATGGTCGCTATCCCATCAAACTTGATTTCGACGACGCCGGGGTAGGCGAGGCATTTTCCTAAACCATAAGCAACGAAAGGTTTATATGAGCTACCTGTTAGGTATCGATGTCGGTTCGACCAATCTCAAGGCGGTGCTGTTCGGAACAGACGGCCGGGTGGTCGCCAAGCAGGACGTGGCGACCGAGTGTTGCCATCCGGATCCGGCCCATCCGGAGTGGGCCGTGTGGCAACCCGCGCAGATTTGGGAGGGCATCGCCCAGTCTGTGCGCGCCGTGACTTCGGCTGTTTCCGGCGGGGAAATTCTGGGTGTGGCGGTCACCGGCATGGGCATGGACGGCGTGCCGATCGACAAAGCCGGGAAATGGCTCTATCCCTTTATCAGTTGGCACTGTCCGAGGACGGCAGCGCAGCAGGCATGGTGGCTTGAGCATATCGGGGCTGACGAACAATTCGCCCGCGGCGGAAATCAAGTCTGGCCCTTCAACACCGCACTGCGGCTGCGCTGGATGCAAGAACATGAACCGGCAATTCTCAGCAAAACCCACAAGTGGCTTTTGATAGAAGATTTCGTCAACTTCATGCTCTGCGGCGAAACGGCCACGGATTACAGCATGGCATCGACCACACTGTTGTTCGACCAGCGGACGCGCACTTGGAATGACGACTTCCTGCAGCGCTCGGGAATCGACCGTTCACTGCTCTGCGATCCGTTGCCTGCAGGCACCTTGATCGGGCGGGTGCACCAAGCGGCCGCCTCGATCACGGGACTGAAGAAGGGCACACCCGTCGTGTTAGGTGGCCACGACTACTGTTGCGGTTGCCTGCCGACCGGGGCCTTCGAGCCGGGCGTGTTGCTCGATGTGCTCGGGACATGGGAGATGGTGGTGTCAACCCTCAGCCAGCCGGTGCTGACGCCTGAGGTGCAGCGCATGGGCGTGTTGGTGGACTCACATGTGGCGCGTGATCGTTACACTGTGATGGGTGCGACGGTGGCGGCGGACATGCTGGAGTGGTCCAAGCGCGAGATCGGTTTGCCATCATCCTCATCATGCGGTGATGAGAGTGCCTCGGAGTGGGCGCGGCTGATCGGCCTCGCCTCACAATCGCCGATCGGGAGCCATGGGGTTTTCTTCCTGCCGCACATGTCTGGCAGTTTCTGTCCAGTGCTGGATCCAACATCCACCGGCGCCTTCGTCGGGCTGCGCAATATCACCGGACGCGGCGACCTGTTTCGTGCGCTCATCGAGGGCTTGAATTATCAGTTCTTGGAAATTATTCGGGCCTTCGGGCAGGGACTGGGCGTACGAAGCGATAAGATCGTGGTGATCGGCGGGCCAACGAAAAACCCGCTATGGATGCAGAACAAGGCGGATGTGACCGGCATCGTGGTGGAGGTCCCTGCCTTGGAGGAGGCGGTTCCATTAGGCGCTGCCATACTCGCCGGGATCGGCACCGGCGTGTTCCGTGATGAGCAGGACGCCTTCAACCATGTCTATCAACCGGGCACTTCCTATGTGCCGGATCCTCAGGCACACGCACTCTATCAAGAGTTATATGCCCGCTATGAGCAACTCTATCCAACGTTGAAGAGTTTTATTCAGAAGACGACACCCGCCACCCCGTCTGCACTTTGACAATAGCAGAATTCCTTTCATGGAGAATCAAAGAAACGGAATTCAAGAAGCTCGATCCGTATCTGGCGGTTCAGAAAATCACCTTTCTTCGATCCTTCTTCCCCTTTGCTCTCTGTGTCCTGTGTGATTAATAATTCTTCCTATGGTTTTCCAAATGCCCAGCTCAGGTGGTGATGGCCAGATAGGCTTCGATCTCGCGGGAGGGATCCCCGGCGCGCATCAGCGCTTCGCCGATGAGCACGGCATTGGCACCGGCATCTAACACGCGGCGGGCATCGGCGGGCGATTTGATGCCGCTTTCTGACACGAGTATCACCTCGTCTGGAACTTCTTCGGCCAATTGCTCGGTGGTGGCCAGATCGACGGCAAATGTCTTGAGATTGCGGTTATTGACGCCGATGAGGTCAGCACCGAGTTCGAGGGCGCGGTCCATTTCTGCGAGGTTGTGGACTTCGACGAGCACGTCGAGCTGGAACGACTTGGCCTCATCATAAAGTCGGCGCAGGGTGGCGTCGTCGAGGGCGGCGACGATGAGCAGGATGGCATCGGCCCCGGCGATGACCGCCTCGTGAATTTGCAACTCGTGAATGGTGAAATCCTTGCGCAGCAACGGTGCCGAGGACATTGCCGAGATTTTTGTCAGGTACCCGAGAGATCCTTGAAAATATTTCTCGTCGGTGAGAATCGACAGGCACGAGGCTCCGCCGTCAATATAGCGGCCGGCTTGGCGCAGGGGGTCAAAGTCCGGGTCGATCAGTCCCACGGAGGGTGATGCTTTTTTGACCTCGGCGATGACCCCGAGGCGGCCGGGCCCGCGATCCAAGGCGCTGCGGAAGCCGCGGAAGTCGTTGCGCAGCAAGGCGGCAGCACGCAGGAGCGGGGCCCGTGGCAGCAGGGCGGCGACTTCTAGGTGCTTGGTGGCGAGAATTTCGGCGAGTTTGTCGGACATGGCGCGGCGGCAGCAAACCCCACCGCGACAAGCTCGTCAAGAAAGTGACGAGTTTTCCCTCAGCCCCCGGCCTTGGGCGGGGCCTTGCGCCTGGGCAGGGTATCGCGCTTGGGCAGAGCTTCGGGCTTGGGCTGAGTCTCAGCCTTGGGCGGGGCTTCACGGAGGGTTAACTCCAGCGAGCCGCGATTGAGCAAATACTCGGCCCCTCCTTCGACGGTAACGATGATGCCGCCATCTTCCGCACGCAGACCGGTGATGAACCGATCCTGAACGTCGCGCTCAAGGGCCGGGTCATACCGTGTCACATAAATCTGCTTCGTCCAAAGTGGGTTGCCGCTCTTGGTATCCACCGCCTCCACCAGCCCGAGAGGCGTGTGGGTGGCGCGGAACGTGGTTTCTCCAACAACCAAGGGCTCAACTGGCACCGGCGCGGCCCGCTTCGCAAAGCTGGGCTGGGCGGTGATAAGACTGGCGACAATGGCCAACGGAATCATGCAACGAGCGAGTATCATGCTTGGAAAATCGCCCTTGCAGACGCAATTTGTCTCAATTTGCAAATTAGCACTCGGAATTTCTCGGATTTTCCCGAATCCTGTCTTGCAACCTGCGAGAAAGGCGTGCATAGACCCGCTTCCCCCACGCTAAGCTCGTTCCATTCCCCCAAATCGCCGCATGTCCCTGAAAATCAGAAATCTCGCCATTATCGCCCATGTTGACCATGGTAAAACCACCCTCGTGGATCAGCTTCTGCAAGCTGGTGGCACCTACCGTGAGAACCAAGCAGTCACCGAGCGAGCCATGGATTCGATGGACCTCGAGCGCGAAAAGGGCATCACCATTAAGGCCAAAAACACCTCGGTCCACTGGGAGGGCTACACCATCAACATCGTCGATACCCCAGGCCATGCCGACTTCGGTGCCGAAGTCGAACGAGTCATGAAAATGGTCGATGGCGTGCTCCTGGTCGTCGATGCCTCCGGCGGCCCCCAGGCCCAGACTCGCTTCGTGCTGCGCAAGGCGATGGAGGAGGGTCTCAAGCCCATTGTGGTGATCAACAAGATTGATCGGCCGCTCTCCGAGCCGCTCAGGGTCCACGACCAGGTACTCGAGTTGTTCCTCGATCTGGACGCCAATGAGGACCAATTCAACGCGCCCTTTGTCTATGGCTCAGCGCGCGACGGCTACTTCATGGACCACCCGGAGGATGAGCGCATCGACTGCATCCCGTTGTTGAAGAAAATCGTTGAGTTCATCCCGGAGCCCAAAGCTGATCCCGCGGCAGCATTTCACATGCTTGTGTCTAACATTGAGTGGGACGACTACGTCGGCCGCGTGGCAATCGGGAAAATCCTTGGTGGTGACGTCAAAAAGGGAGACACCATCTGGCTGTTGCGCAAGGACGGCAGCAAACAGCAATCCAAAGTGATGAAGACCTTCACCTACTCCGGGTTGGCCACGACCGACTCGGAAGGCTGTGGCGCAGGTGGGATTGTCGGCATTGCGGCGGGCATTGAAAGCATCGACATCGGCGAAACCCTTTCGGCCTCGCCGGATATGGAACCCCTGCCCTTCGTCGCAATCGATCCACCCACCGTGCAGATGCAGTTCTCTATCAACGATGGCCCGCTCGCCGGACGTGAGGGTAAGCACGTCACGTCCCGCGCCGTTCGCGACCGGTTGATGCGCGAGTTGAAAACCAACATCTCGATCCAGGTTGAGGATACCGATCAATCCGGCATTTTCAATGTGTCTGCCCGCGGAGCGATGCAAATCGCCGTGCTCGTGGAACAAATGCGCCGCGAGGGCTTCGAAGTCCTCGTTTCCCGCCCCATGGTAATCTTTCGCCGTGATGATGCCGGTAAATTGCTAGAACCTTATGAAACCCTCTACATCGAAGCCCCAGGGGATTTCACTCAAGGGATTCTCAAAATCATGGCCAATCGCAAGGGCCTGATGGAACACATGGACACGGAACCCAGTGGTCGCACGTTCATTCAGGCGGTTATTCCGACCCGTGGCTTGATTGGGTTTGAAACCGAGTTGGTCAATCTAACCTCTGGCCATGGCATCATGAGCCATCTCTTCAAGCAATACGCCGAGTACGCGGGAGAGATCACCAACCGCACCACGGGCACCCTTGTTTCGATGGATGCCGGCTTGGCCACCCCCTACTCGCTGCAAACCCTCGAAGACCGCGGCAAATTGTTCGTCGGCCCAGGCGACGCGATCTATGCCGGCATGCTCGTCGGCGAAAATCCTCGCGTCGGCGATCTGCCTGTCAACCCGGTCAAGGAAAAGCACCTCGATAACATGCGCTCGTCCGGCAAGGATAAGACTTCCAAGCTGACCCCGCCGATCCGTTTCTCGTTAGAACGGGCCATTGAGTACATCGATGTCGATGAACTGGTGGAAGCCACGCCCAAAAACATCCGTTTGCGCAAGCGGGTACTTGATGCCAACGCCCGGAAACGCGCCGCCAAAGGCACCACCCAAGCCGCTGAAGACCGCAGCAAACGCGGATGAAATTCCGGCGGCTGATGACTCAGGTCGACTTGCGCAGGTGAACGGGCAGGATATTCAATTGCTCGCGATATTTGGCGACGGTGCGCCGGGCAATCTCGATGCCTTGCGCCGCAAGTTTTTTAGTTAGAGCCGAATCCGTCAGCGGCTTGGATGGGTTCTCACGGGCGATGAGTTGTTGGATGGCTTGGCGCACGCCTGTGTTGGAAATTTCCACGCCACCGTCGGTTTGGTAGCCGGAGGTGAAAAAGGCCCGCATTTCCATCAGTCCGTGCGGGGTGAGCAGGTATTTGCCGGCCACTGCGCGGGAGATGGTGGCGTTGTGCATGTTGAGTTCCTCGGCGATGCTGGTCATCGTCAGCGGGCGCAGGTGGCGGGGGCCTTTTTCCAGAAAAAGCTGTTGGTGTTCAATGATTTTGTGAGCGATGGCGAGGATGGTTTCCTGGCGCAAGTAGATGGCGCGGATCAAGCTGCGGCCGTCGCTGATTTGATCGCGGAGGTATTGCCGGGTTTTGGCATCCACGCCACTGCTGCCAACCATATCCTTGTAAAAATCATTGAGGCGCAGGTTCGGCAAGTGCTCGTTGGTGAGCTGCGCCAGCCACCGACCGTCCACCTCGCGCCCAATGATCACATCGGGCAGAATATGCGGGTTTTCGGTGGGCTCAAACTCGCCCCCCGGATTGAGAGAAAGGTGGCCGATGCTCGCGGCGGCTTCGGCGATGCGCTCCTCGCTGGTGCCCAGAGCACGGGCGATTTGCGCGTAGTGCTTGCGAGCCAAGGGCTCAAGATGATCGCGAACAATCTTGTATTCAAGGCTGCTTTTATGCCCGGTGTGCTCGAGTTGCAGCAGCAGGGAGTCGACGACACCGGCCGCACCGACGCCAGGTGGGTGAAATGACTGGACCAGCTTGAGGGCTGCATCCAGGTGGACGGCCTTCAAGCCGAGGCGAATGCCAAGTTCTTTGATTGGCAGGTCGAGAAAGCCTCGTGCGTCGAGGCTGCCCAAAATCGCCTGCGCTGCCTGCCGCAACTCTGGATCGATCATCGACAAATCGAGTTGTTGTTGCAAGTGTTGCTGCAAGGATTCCGGCGCGACGATTGAATCGTAGAAATGTTGTCGGCGCTCCTCGTCATCCTGGCTCCAAGAGATAGCTTGGCCACTGGTGATGGCATCATCCCGCCAATCATCGTCCGTCTCGTTGAGATGTTCCAAAGAGTCCGCAGTCTCCGGATCGGGAGCCTCGGAGTCCAATGATACGGATTCGATGGATTCCTCCAGCAGCGGATTGGTTTCAAGAGCCTGCCGAAGCAGTTGCGCCAGTTCCAAGGTGCCGGCCTGCAAAATCTCCAGACTCTTGCGCATCTGTGGCGCAAGAGTCTGCTGCTGGGAGAAGGACTGCTGAAGTGAAGCCTGGGACATGATGGGAAACGGCTTGCCGCAACTCATCAAAACCGGCTTCCTTTAAAAAATAAAGCAAATTACATGCCAAATCCCTTGATTTTTTCAATACTCCCACCCGGCCGATGCTTCGGGGTCAAGATCAGTCTTCAGTAAACGAGCACTGAGCTCAGTGACTTGGAGCAAGTACCGATGCAAAAGCTGAGCGCTGGCCCAGCCTCGTGTGCTTTGCCTCGAAAAAAGCACGGAGTGCGAGGGAGCTCCTATCCAGCAACTTCGCTCACTCGAGAATTTTCTCGATCTTGCGGATCGTGGCTGCTGTATGCTTGCCGTTGACTCGCTTGGCACCTTCAAGAATAGCATTCAGGCTCGCCAAGGCACTCTCGGCGGCCGCAAAGGACTCCTTTTCACCACCGAATTTCTTGTCAGAAAAATACTTGGTGAACACCGCTCCGGCGCGGCTGATGGATAAACGCCAGCCCTGGAAGGCCGCAGTCTCATAAGTGAAACGAGTCAGATTCTTGATGGATTTCATGGTGTTTGATTTTTTACTATACAGGGTAGTCCCGAACCGTCTCTACCTGATGTCAATGGTCATTTCAAGCATGATTTTGATATTTTTGCTGGATCTAGTGAAAAATTTCAAGCGTGGAGGATAGCTGCGGGTTCTCCACAAGGCACTTGCGTGCAACACTGACTGACAAATACCGATTCGCAGATAGAGGTGGCAGGTTGGCGGTGGTTGCGGCTCACCTCTTGCTCCAGAATTTCTCAATTTGTTCGAGGGTTTTGCCTTTGGTTTCCGGCACGAGGAACATCACGCCGAAGAGCACCAAGCAGAAGAATGCGTAAACGTAAAACGGGAAGGCATGTTTGAAATTGGCCACTAAGAATGCATTCTTGTCCATGATAGGAAACGTCTGGGTAACGATATAGTCGGCGATCCACAGGCAGAAAGTGGCAAGGCCAAGTGCGCGGCCGCGGATGGCGGTGGGATAGATTTCTGACAGAATCACCCACACGACCGGACCGACGGAGAGGCCGAAGCAGGCGATATAGAGGATGATGAAGGCTAACATGAGAGATGCGGCGGATGCTGGATCCTTGATCTGTTGGGCCATCACCCCCATGGCCACCAGGCTAACGAACATGCCGGCGCTGCCCACAAACATCAGTGGCTTGCGCCCCCACTTGTCGATAGTGGCAATGGCAATAGCGGTGAATATCACCCCAGAGCCGCCGATAATAGCCTGATTGAGCATGCCGGCATCGATGCCGGTCTTGCTGCTTAGATTATTAAAGATGGTGGTGCCGAAGTACATGAAGACGTTGATCCCTGTAATCTGCTGGAGAATTGCCAGTGCCACCCCCAGGCCAAGAGGTACTGCTAGGCGCGGCGAGAACAACTCGCGCCAGGTGCCTTGCTCACCGGCCAGGGCTTCGCGGATGGCGACACACTCTGCGGCAGCAAACGGTTCTCCCGCAACTTTGGCTAGAATGCTGTGAGCTGCGTCATCTTGGTTTTTCTCGATGAGCCAGCGTGGGCTTTCTGG
The DNA here is from genome assembly GCA_037141475.1 of Verrucomicrobiota bacterium. Lineage (GTDB taxonomy): Bacteria > Verrucomicrobiota > Verrucomicrobiia > Verrucomicrobiales > Akkermansiaceae > Luteolibacter. Next base: position 9,108 of record JBAXCM010000132.1, read on the forward strand.
GATAGCGAGCAACATGAGTGCAAAGATCATGGAGGGCAGGATTCCAGCGGCAAACATCCAGCGCCAGCCATTGTGGATATTCCAAGCCTCGGCGGGGGCCAACACCGTAACCACCGCCTGCGGGTAAGCTCCGCCGCTGGTATGGAATGCGTCCCATTGCACTCGTGCCAGGGCACTATCGGGGATCGACACTTGGCATTGTGTGGCGCTCACGGCATCGATGGTTGCGAGGGTGGCAGCGTCTGGCTTGATCTGCGTTGCGTCTGCCAGCGTCCCTACGGAGCAAATCATCCCGCACTTCACGTCTTGGTCGGAGCCCACTGGCAGGGTGAATGTGCCGAGTCGCGAATCTAACAATGTGGGTGTGAGGCGGGCAAGATTGAGCCGCTTGAGAGCTGCTGAAGGCGGGGTCAAACCGGCCCACTGAGGTCCTTTACTGACGATTCCGTAGTTGACGAAATAGACCAAGGCCAGTCCGCTGACGATGGCAATCTGATTGACTGCGACCAATCGGCCTCGGATATTGCCGGGGGAGATTTCGGCGATATACATTGGAGTGGCTATGGAGGCGATGCCGATGCCGATGCCGCCGAGGAAGCGGAAGATGATGAAGGTGATGATATCATTGGGCAAAGAGGTACCGACAGATGACACAAAGAACATGAGAGCCGCTAGAAACATGGCGAGTTTGCGGCCGTAGCGGTCGGACAGCGGGCCGACGATGAGCACCCCGAGCGCGCAACCGATAAGCACGCAGCCCGAGGCCCATCCCTTCATGAAATCGCTGAGAGCGAACTTAGCGGTGAGCGGTTCGATGGCCCCGGAGATGACACCCGTATCAAAGCCAAAGAGCAGGCCGCCGAAGGTCGCCACAAGGCAGATCGGCAACAGGTAGGCCAGGTG
>JBAXCM010000133.1:0-10003 GCA_037141475.1 Verrucomicrobiota bacterium
TCTTTGGCGGATTCTTTGGCAGTGTCCCCCGATATTCCCCCGTTTTTCAGGGTGTTGCACCGCAAACCGCCTAACCGGGCTGAAACCCGCAAACCCTTAAAAACAAAGGGCCGGAACTTGCGTTCCGGCCCTGAGAGTGGTTGCGGGAGTAGGATTTGAACCTACGACCTTCAGGTTATGAGCCTGACGAGCTACCTGGCTGCTCCATCCCGCGATTGGAACCTTGCGCCTTGCGGCGCGGGACGCGGACCCTAGTCTGACGAGCAGTCGGAAGCAAGCGTATTTTTGTATTTTTTAGAAAGAATTTCAGGATGAGGTTTGGGCTTGGGGAAATATATACGACTTTGGAATCGCTGTTTTTGATTGAGCGGGCTTGCGGAGAGCAGGCAAATCGCGTAGGACTCGCGCCGATGAAACGTCGCTCCGCACTCTTCGCCCTGATTCTGATTCCCTTTTTCCCTTGCTGCAACGGGAAAGGGGCCCCGCCGACATCGGTTGAAAGCCAGCCAGCCCAAGGGAAGGCGGTGGGTGCGAAAGCCCCCAAAGTCCACCTCAAGACGAGTCAGGGAGAGATTGTGGTGGAACTCAACGGGGCAAAGGCACCGGTGACGGTTGAGAATTTTCTCGGTTACGTGAAAAAGAAGCACTACGACGGCACGGTCTTTCACCGGGTGATCAACGGCTTCATGATTCAAGGGGGTGGTTTTGCCTTGGAAGAAGGCAAATTGGTGGAAAAAGTTTCCGGGGCGGGGATTGTTAATGAAGGCCAGAACGGCCTCAAGAATGATCGCGGAACGATTGCGATGGCGCGCACTGCGGATCCGAACAGTGCCACCGCCCAGTTTTTCATCAATGTGGCGGACAACGCGGCGCTGAACTTCCCGAGCAACGGCGGCTACGCGGTTTTTGGGAAAGTCGTCTCCGGCATGGAGGTGGTCGATAAGATCAAGGCTGTGGCCACCGGCCAGAAGGAATTGACGATGCGCCATCCAGCCACCGGCGAAAAACTCACGATGCCAAGCGGCGACGTGCCGCTGGCCAACGTGGTGATTGAATCCGTCACGGCCGAGTGAGCCGACAAGGTACCGCCCATGCAACTTTGGATTTGCCCGCTGCTCGCCTTTCTGTTAGGATCGATTCCCTTTGGCCTGCTGATAGCCAAGGCTAGGGGGATCGATATCCGCAAGGAGGGGTCTGGCAACATCGGCGCGACCAACGTGCTGCGGGTGATGGGCAAGAAATTTGGGATTGCCTGTCTGATATTGGATGCATTCAAAGGGGCGCTTCCGACGCTGTTGGCGATCAACCTGATTCGTTTCCACGGTGAGCCAAGCGGGATGGTCATATCCGGGTTGCCAGCGTACGCATGGGTCTTGCCAAGTGACCAACAGTGGATTGCCCAGTTGTTGCAGGTGCTCACAGGATTGTGTGCCATTCTGGGCCACAATTACTCACCCTGGGTTGGTTTCAAAGGTGGCAAGGGCATCGCCACGTCGGCCGGAGTCGTCGTCGCCTTGATGCCTGCGGCAATCGTGATTTTGTTGTTGTTTTGGTATATCATGTTTTTGATCACCCGCTACGTCTCGGTGGCCAGTATTTCCACCGTGGCGATTCTGCCTGTGTTGACGCTGTCCGGATCTTGGTATCACGGGCGGATTCAGGATGGCACGTGGAACAAGCCGCTGTTCGCGTTCTCGGTGGTTGTGGCGATGCTTGGCATCTGGAAACACCGCTCTAACATTCAACGCCTGCGCGCTGGCACCGAGAATCGATTTGAGAGAAAACAAAAGACAGGAGCAGAGAAAGAAGACAGAAGACTAGAATAGGAAGTGCCATGCTGGATCTAGGCATTTTCTGATCTTGAAGCGCAGTGGTCTTCTGTCTTGCCCTGACCCCAAATAGCCTATAACCATCATCCCCATGCCCCTACCATTTACCTCAGCCGCGATTCTTGGAGCGGGTTCGCTCGGCACAGCGCTAGCCAAATTGCTTGGGCCCAAGCTTGATTCCATCGTGCTGATATCCATCGAGGCTGATTGCGTCGAAGGGATCAACCGAGACCACCGCAACCCGAAGTATCTCACATCCATCGAGTTGCAACCCAACGTCCGGGCCACCACCGAGCACAGCGCGGCGCTAGGCCAACCGCTGGTCATTTTTGCAGTGCCTTCGGCGGCGATTCGTTCAGAGGCCGAAAAGCTCGCGGCGCTGGGACTGGCTGCCGATGTGCCGTTGTTGTCATGCGGCAAGGGGATCGAGCGCAACACTGGCGAGCGGCTCAGTGAGATTTTGCGCGACGTGTTTCCGCTCAATCCCGTTGGCGTGCTCACCGGCCCGAACCACGCCGAGGAAATCGCCATGGAGTTGGTGACCTGCGCGGTGGTGGCCTCGAGCGATATGCAGCTGGCCATACGGCTTCAGGACCTCTTCACGCTGCCGCATTTCCGCGTTTACACCAGTGACGACGTCGCTGGCATCGAACTCGGTGGTGCCGTCAAAAACGTCTATGCCATCGCCGCCGGTATGGCCCACGGCCTCGGCCTCGGCGATAACGCCGTGGCCGCCCTCGTGACCCGAGCCCTAGCCGAAATGACCCGCCTCGGCGTCGCTCTCGGCGGCCGCCAGGAAACGTTCTCCGGCCTCTCCGGCGTCGGCGACCTCATCGTCACCTGCTTTTCGGAACACTCGCGCAACCACCGCGTCGGCCTCGCCCTAGGACATGGCCAATCACTCAACGAAGCGGTCGCCGCGCTGGGCATGGTGGCCGAAGGGGTGCCTAACGCACTCTCGATCCACGATGCCGCGCGCAAGGCCGGGGTGCGCACGCCGATCATCGACGGGGTGTATGCCATTCTCTATCAAGGAAAACCCGCCGCCGTTGCGATGCGCGAGCTGCTCGACCGCGATCCGCGCCCAGAGTGCAGTTAAGACTGTGTCTTGGCCTTGGTTAGGCGCATGCCGACAAAATACAGGATGCAGACGAGGCCCGCCGCCAAGGTGATCCAGAGCGCCTCGTGCTTGACGCTGTGGATGAGCTGGACCAGATCCACGCCTTCGCCTTTTCGGAGAGCTGCCAATTGTTGGGGATCGAGTTGGTTACCGACTTTTTGGCCGAGAGCGGCGAGGACCGAGCACCAGATTGCGGAACCGACGAGTGTGAGGAGGCTGAATTTGGCGAAGCCCATGCGGATGAGGCCGGCGGGGATGGAGATCAGATGGCGGATGACGGGCAGCAATCTGGCAAAAAAGATGCCGCCGCCTTCATAGCGATGCATGAAACGCTCGGCCCGCATCACCTTGGCCACCGGCATGAAAACGTATTTGCCAAAGCGCATCACCACCGGCCGGCCGACTAACAGAGCCACCCAATAAGTGATGGCCGCTCCCAGCCAAGAGCCGACGGTGCCAGCCACGATCACGCCCATGAGCGTCATGCTGCCACTGCCTTGCGCCGCCAAAATGGCCGCCGGAGGAACCACCAATTCGCTGGGTACGGGAAAAATCGAACTTTCCATCGCCATCAGCAGGATCACTCCACCATATCCCCACTCATGTACCCAGTGGAACCACGTTTCAATGAATGACTGCATCATGCGTGCCACGAACAAAGCGCCTTCCCCCGCCCATGACAAGACCGAAGCGCGCCGCAAGGAAAATATCCTGCTTCTGGGGTATGACACCCGTCGTTCCCGCCCCACATCTCCCACCCGGAAGGAGCTCCAAACGCGATGTCCGAAACTTTTGACAATATTTCTCAGGAATTCACTGGCAAAGGATTGACGCCGGGGCCGCCTTATGGTTCAACCCCTCCCGACAAGTCTCTTGGAACGGTGGCTGAGTGGTCGAAAGCACTCCCTTGCTAAGGGAACGTAGGGGTAACTCTACCGAGGGTTCGAATCCCTCCCGTTCCGCTCGTTGAACCTACAAGGAAAAACGTGTTTTTTGGGTCACGGTCACAATAAAACTCCCAATCCTGATTAAGAGGAGAGAATCACCGCGTTGCTTGGAAGTGCATGGCATCGCGGCCCCAGTTGGCCCCGGCAGCCAGCCAGCCCTCGGCGGCAAACATGGCCATGACTTCCAAGGGCATGTCCGCCGCGTCCGGCCAGTGGTCTAAGTTTCCATTGGTGCCGGGCCGAAGGTCAATGGCAGCCCCGTGGCTGTGGAGACTCGGGGCGGTGCCGCCGCGCATGGGGCGATCGTTAAAGCATCCAGCGTAGTCCTCCAGGATGTAGGCAAAGGCGGACGCGTGAACGGCTGTGAGAACGCGGTGAAGGCTTTCTGCAACCCGGCCATGGCAACGGATGGTCTTGACCGATGCCCGCTCATAGAGAACGCCGAGGCCAATCACGTCGAGATTGACGAGCATGGATTCGTCGCCGGGGGAACCGTAGAACGAGGCGAGTTTCCATTCGTACGTTTCCGGCCATGGGTGAGGCGAGGGCATTCTCTTTCTCAGCCATGCTTGACAAGTGGCGGTGCTCTTGGGCCCCCAAAATCCGTCTGAGGTGATTCCCAGCCGGTTTTGCATCGATTTGATTTGGTCGGTGGTCATGCGTAGCGAGGCGGTTCGTTGTCGTCGTCGTCGTCGTTGTGCCATCCGTAAAGAATTGAACTGGCAATCAGCCAGACAAGGAAGAGGATGGCTAGGATGAAATAGAAATAGGCCATGGGGCCATGGGGCCAGAGGGGCCAGAGGGGCCAGAGGGAAATCAATGAAGGGTTACTTACCGCTAGTCGCGTCAACGCTGATGCTCACGCCGGTTGCGGAGTCGTAGCCAATGGTGCCTTGGCTGGTTTTTGCGGTGGCGTGAATCGGGATCGCCTCAGCGGCTGCAATTTGAGCCGGCGAGCACGAGGAAAAAAAAAGACCTAACACCGCAGCAACCAGACTCACCAGCCCGATGATTTTGGCGAAGGTTGGCAGATACTTCACCAGAAGCCATGTTACGGACCCGAGGAGGGATAGGGCCGCAGAGTCGGCAAAGGCGTCCGCGCCATCCATGGGAAACTTGAACTTTTCGACGAGCAGGACGACGCCGACAACAATGAGGTGGCGGAGATAGGAGGCAATTGGATTCGTAGGGTTCGGTGGATTCATATTTTCTGTTTGGTTGACATCACTTTGCGATGCGGTTTTCGATGCGACTGAGAACGGATTCGATGCGAGTAACGGTGGGTTTCATTTCTTCCAAAGATTTTTGGTCCCTGAGGTCATTCTCGCGGACCGCCCCAGTGAGGTCAGAAAGAATTTTTGCGTTGCTCAGAAGAATGTTCATCACTTGTTCATCTCGCTGCCGCTTGTCTGTTATTTGATAGGCAATAAGCGCGAGACAGCAAGTGACCAGTACCCCATTTTTTCGGAGCATGTACCCGGTAATCCCTACAAGGGTCCACTGTTTGGGTCCGTCATCTTCATAGGCGTCAATCTGGCTTTGGGCGGGGCGGGTCATGGATTTACGGGGAGAGACGGGAGCGGTGAAAGGTCAGAAGGCTGAATTTCCACTCTCGAGGAAAGCCCGCCAAGTGTGGAGATGAAATCTGAAATGGGTGCCGGGGGGATCGTTCCAAGGCCCTGCAAGTAGGAGTCTTCCATGGGAACAAAGATTCCTCCCTCGATCATGGATCGGCCTCCAAGCTCGATGCATGGCCGGGGAGTCATCGAATCGAGCGCGAAATTGGCGAAGTCTATCGCCTGTTGGTTTGTTATAAATCCGATCATGGTACGATGACTACCCCCGTGCAAGTTTTCCAAAGAGAAAGAAAGTTCGCTACAAACCCAGTGGCTTGCGATTGGGACATTCCTAGATGCATGCCGAATCCTCCGTAATTTCCAGCGCGAAAACCTGTGGGAGAACCAATGTAATTTTGACATCCGACAAATAAATTCAAGTTAGGGATCGTCCCCAAGCTTGAATTTCCGTCGGATGAGTACGTTGTTCCAACGTCATTACATTTTGCCCAGACTCCGCTGCTCGATGAATTTCGAGTGTAAATAATCGCCCCGATCGACGTGGCATAAGTCTGATAGACTGACCAGGCCGTATTCCCAATAGCCGCATAAACAGTCCCACCGGAAGAAGTTAAATAGGCTTGATCCGACACAGTGTTGCAGACTCCCATCAATGGGGTATCTACACTAGCGATTCCTGTAGATAAAAACGAAAATCCCATGTTCGATGGCGTAAGGCCATTCACACTGGTCGATTTCCCCGTGTTGAAATATCCCGTTGTTCCATCGAAATAAATGGTGTTTGGAGAATGCGTTACGCTTCCGGCAAACGTTCCCGAGGTCACAGACACCATATCAATCGCATTGGCAGCCGCTTTGCCACTTCCCCAGATCGGAAACCACAAGCCCTTGTGCAAGCTCCACCGTCCAGCCGCCTTCTCAGCGACCACGAACGCGTTGATGGCCGCCCGCTGTGGGTTTGAAATCGTCACGGTGGCCGAAACCGCGTTGATGTAGGCGATGGCCGAGGCGTCGAACGCGGATGCCGCTTGAGTTAAGGGGCAGCAGATGGGATTGACGAGTGATTTACAGAGGGGAAAAATCATGGGATCAATGAAAACCTTTGAACATGGCAACAATGGAAATGCCGGTGCCTCCGGAAAGGGATACGGCCAACTTGCCCGATGTGGGAAGAACCACTTCCCACGCAATGGCACTGGTGCAGGTGATGGCGGTGCCTGTGGCATCGCGGAAGGCCACGAAGTTTCCGGCCCCGTCGTCATAGCCGGGAGTGACGGTGCAGCCGCCAAAGGTGCCGTCCAGCTCGAAGACACCCCGGTAGGAGCCATACGCCAGAGGGAAGGAATAGGCGGTAGCCGTGGCGGTCATGGCGGTGCCGAAAGTTGCAGCTGTCATGCCGTGAAAATGACGCCTACCCCGCCCCCCGGCAGCTTAACAGGTGGCAAACCTCGCTGCCGGTTATTTGGTGACGTTTTTGGCGGTGCCGTAGATATCCCGGGCGAGGTGAGCGACGGAGGCCGAGGCTGCAATTGTGTCGTTGTAGGCACCGATGCCGGCAAGGATGGCTTCCGCGTCCTTGATTCCTTCCTCGATATCCCGCTGGCCGGTAAACCATTCAGGGACGTGTGCCACGCGCTTGCCGGCGTTTACCATACCGGAGAGCAAATTGCCTTCCGGCGAGTATTCATGGAATCCCGAGTAGGCCGCTTGCTGAATTATGTCCCCGAGCAAGGGGATGCCTTGGAACGGGCTGGTGAATGTAGCGAGTGCCAGGCGCTTGGCGGACCAGTGTTTTTCATCGAACCATTCGGCATCCTTGGAATCCTTGGAATCCTTGATGTCCGCGAGGAATGAGCGGGTGAGCCCTTGGAGAGCACCGCCAATCAGGAACGTGACGGCAGCGGCCCGGGCTTTGCGTCCGGCGCTGGCGTCCTTGTTCATGAGTTGCCAGGCGAGGTATCCCATTTTTTGGCGGGGTTCCGAGGAGAACGCCCAGAGCAGTTTCATGCCGGGGTTGGTGGATGTGGCCTCGAAGAGCGAACGAGCGCCGGCCCGGGTTGGCTGGCTGATTCTGTCGCAGATTCGTTCTGTGGTTGTGCGGATGTATTCCGCCGCCTCTGCCCCGGTTAGGCCGGTCTCCTTGGCCTGCTTCGTTTGGTAATCGTGAACCATGGCGTAGGTTCCGGCGGTGAACATGGCGTCAGCCCCGCCAATGAGTTGGCCAATCCGGGCCATGGCATGAGTCAGCTCGTTAGGCTTGGAGGAATGCAAACCTTCCATGGCGTGACGTACCACGGGGGGCAACTCCTGCAATCGGCGTTGAATGTACTCGCTGTTGAAAGCATCCTTCCAGCCGAGATTGCCAGTGGTGAGGAGTGCCAGGCGCTTGAGATATGAGCCAGTTGGCATTTCGGCTAGAGCGCTACCGAGGTTCAGCCACTGGATGGCTAGCACGCTCACGCGGCCCGTGAGCGCTATGGAGGCGGCGCGGTTCATGTTCTTACTCAACGTCTGGTTCAGGGTGAGGAAGTTTTGCGCGTCCCGAGTCCCGCCTTGCGCGAAGAAATCCACCCAGCCCCGCAACACGTCGAACGCCTGTTTTCCAGCTGCCGCTTTTATGGGGTTGCCAACATCCCGGCGGGACAGCAACGCCTTGGCTTCTGAGGAAAAACCAGCGTAGGCAATGAAATGCTCCATTTGGCGCGTGTGGCCAATGTAGGTTTTCAACGCGTCTCGGAAATCCGGCTCAGCAATGGCGGAGGTGGATCGAGTCTTCAGGCTTCCAGGAGTGATACCCCCATTGCTGCCAGCGAAACCGCTTTCCGGGTCGGGTTCGGTACCGCCGGAAATCTTCTGAGGATTGACGGTGAGGGGCGAGTAATCCGCATGACGAGGCAGGTTCATCCCATACAGGCCCCGGTAAACGGCGTTGATTCTGTCATACTCAGCCGCGTACTGCTCGACCAGATGCAGGCGCACGGCCTTGGCCGCTAGCGGCAATTGATCCTCAATGGAATCCATGTTGGCTTGACTGTAATGCCAATCCCCCACGGGTTTTCCCGAGTCGTCAAGGTGCCCTTCCATGTGCCGCCGTCCATCTTCCTGACGCCACATGAGGGTTGCGCTTATGGCCTCGAACGGGGTGAGCGAAAGTTCCTCACCGGAGTGAAGCTTGATTTTTATGGAGGATTCCGCCCCGAGCTTGTAGCGCAATTTCTCGCCACCCATGGCCCCACCGCCCAGCGATGTGAACAGGTGATCCAGTGCCTCATTCGCTGCAAATAGAGCATCGCTCTTGCGGTTGGCCGCTTCGCGTTCGGCGTCGGCCAGGCGGATTGCTTCGGGCGATGTCTCCCCAAAGCAGTGGTGAAGAAGATGCTCGAAGCTGAACAACCCATAGAATAGGTTTTTGGCCCATCCTCCAATGCCTTGCTTCTTGGCTTCCTCGTCCTTGCGTTCAGGCAGAGTGCCGGTGGTTCCGTTTCGGTTGGCCTCGTTAATGAGTTGTTCCCGCGACTGCGCTTGGCGTTCGGCCCGTTTGCTATACAAGATTTTCTGAGCAAGGAAACCCTCACCGAACATCCGGTCAGCTTCCAAGAAGGCTTGTTCCCGACGTGCCGCCGAGGCTTGGAGCCAGTTGCCAGCCAGCCGAATCAAGTTGGCCGTCATGGTGTACTTTGCTGCCTCCGCAGCGGTGGTGTCTTCGTGATCGGCTAGTGCCTCCTGCTTGGCTGCCTCCGCTTCCACGTCCCGCGCATTCATCGACATGGCCTTTTCCATTTCAAGGAACATGTCATGCACCTCCGGTGTGATTCTTCCGGTGGGTCTTTCGCCGGGGGAGTCCTTGTTCGGCCGGGCACGTTTGAGGAGGTCCTTGAATTCCGAGTCATAGTTCCCGCGCAAGTATTTTTCAAGCAGCTCGTCAGCTCGCGCCAGCTTGTCCTTCAGGTATTCAAGGCGCACCTCATCACTACCGAGGCGCGCCATTTGGGTATATCCGCCGAGCTTCCCGCGAATGTCAGGGGGCAATGCCGTCATGATGGCATCCATGGAGGCCAGCGCCTGCAAGATTTCCTTCTTGGGAGAGTAGTTTTCCTTTTGGTTGGCCGTTTGCGTGGCAAGCCAATCATTGGTTTCAGCCCGGGCTTGCTGGCGTGCCTCGCGAAGTTCGTCCTTGGCAGTGACAAGATAGGCTTTCATCTTGGCCACCATGTTTTGTTCTTGGCGAAGAAGATCCCACATGGCATCAGGCGTATTGTGACGAATCAGACCCGCATCAAACATTTCCTTGGCTATCTGATCGGGTGTATTTGAACCGCCAAACACACTTCGGTTAATGCCTTCCGACCCATTGTACTCACCGGGTTGTTGTAGCGAGAAACGTTCAGGATGTTCCTTTAGCACCGCCGCCCAGCTCATCAGACGGCCCCGCAACGGGCTTGACGGGTCGCTGACGAGTTCATGCCCCGGCTGGCTCTTGAGCTTTGTCAGGTCGTCATTGGAGAGGATACCCATATGGCGGCCCCAGAC
>JBAXCM010000134.1:0-9985 GCA_037141475.1 Verrucomicrobiota bacterium
GCCTCCCACCGGCTCTAGCAATCCAGCCGCAGCCGCCTCCCGCTGGTGGTTGCGCCAAGTGAAAATCCCCAGCGCCATGATGCCGCAAAGCGCCCATGCCAAGCCCCGGCGCCAATTCCCAAACCAGGCCCCGAGCCCCCCGAAACTGGCCGCCGCGAGGCAGCCAGCGATGAGCGAACGGTCAGCCAGAGCGATGCATCCGGCTATGACGAGCGCGGCTGCCAACATGGGATGCCGGGCAAAAAACGCGGTAAGTGCCGCGCGAATGGATTAGACCAGCCCCCACCCGTGAAGTTTGTGGCGGGCGTTGGCCGAGTGTCGGGTTTCTGGAAACTCGTCGATCACTTGGTGCATGATTGCGGCTGCGGTGACCCGGTCGTGATGGTCTTCATCGTAGAGTTCTGCCAACCGGAACAGGAAATAGGCCGCATCATTGATCTGCCACTCCTGGCCTTCCAAGGCCTGCCGCAGCGTCTGAATCGCCGCTTCCGGGTCTTCCAGATGACCGCGCTGAATGCGGGCGATTTCCACCCATGGCAGGCGGTTGAGTGGTTCGCTGGCGGCGGCCACCCGGAACGCCTCGATCGCCTTTTCATACTCCCCTTGCGCCACCAGAGAGCGGGCGTCGTGCATCACGTCCTTCTCAAGCATCTCCCCGCTGTCGTACACCAAATGAGCGACGCGGTGGGCCAACATCGGCAGCACCAGCGTCACAAACAAAATCCCCACCAAACCAGCCCCCAAAAACGTCAGCAAGATCCCGCCGAAAATAGTGCCGCCTTTGTTGCTTTCGAGCTTGTCCTCCAGCCGGGCGATTTCCCGGTCCACGTCTTCGTCGCGTTCCGGGATTTTCCGGAGCTGGGTAATTTTATCGGTGATGCGGGACTGCTCAATATGCGAGAACGTGTAGTATGCAAAGCCGCTAGCAGCGAGGGCTATTAGAATAATGTAGGGAAGCCATTTCATCGGGGGAGGGGAGTTTGCAACATGTTAGGCCGTTGGCGAAAGCAAATTCGCCGGAATTACAAGCGCCTTGCGTTACGACCCTCATCAATGAGTTTCCAAAAGTGTTTGGATTGGGCCAGCGCCTCGTCTTCGGCCAGTGGCATCTTCGAGCGAAACAGGAAATCAGAAAATGTTCCTTTGTGGAGCAAGCGATGGACCACCACCGCAGCGTCTTTGACCTCAAAATAGAACCGGTAGTCCCTAGCCCGGAACCGGTAAAGCACCTTGCCATCGCGGGTGATTTTGCCAAAGCGTTCGCCATCGAGGTTATCCAGATCGGCCTCGGACACCTGGAATGAATCGAGCAGATCGAGCTGTTCGAGGATATCCAGGCGGGAGATTTCCGCAGCACTGATTTCATTAAAAACGATCTGTAACACGTCCCTAGCCTACCAATTCCTCGCTCCCCTGCAATGCGGAATGCGAAAAATTCCCGCCAGCCGCCCTCATTCGGTGCCCGTCGCGCACTTTCCAATTGGAATCAGGCGGGATTTCCTGTTCCTTGTCGTCACCCCATGCGCTGTTTTTATTCGCAGGAATTGGAGCTCGAACTGCCACCGGGACATCCGTTTCCGATGGACAAATTCCGCGTGTCCAAGGACATGCTGTTGGATGGCGGCATCCTTCGCCCCGAGGAAATTATCGATGTGCGCCCGGTCGCCCAGCACCACCTGCGGCGCGTCCACGATTCCAGCTACATCGCCAAAATTGCCGCTGGCACACTTGATCGCAAGGAGCAGATCGTATTGGGCCTGCCGGCCTCGCCGCGATTATTCACTCGCAGCGCCGCCGAGGTGGAGGCCACCCGTCTGGCTTGCCGGGCGGCGCTTGCGGAGGGTGTAGGCGTGTGTCTGGCGGGCGGCACGCATCAGGCGTTTCGCGAGCATGGCGAGGGTTACAGTGTTTTCAACGACGTCGCGGTGGCCATCCGCGATTTGCAGGACCAGCAGCCAGGCATCAAAATTATGGTGGTGGATACCGCCGCTGATCAAGGCGAGGGCACCAATACGCTGCTGGCCGGCGACCCGCGGGTGTTCACGTATTCGATCCATGTGCCGGGCTACTCGATGAGTTCTCTGGCGCGCCTGTCTCACGGCTCACTGGACGTGGAAACGAGCCGCTACGTCGAAGGCGAGATGTATTTGAAGCAACTGTTTTCGACTCTGGCTGGGGCGCTGGATGCCTTTGCTCCGGACTTGGTAATTTGGATTTCCGGGGTGGACAATCACCGCAACGACCGGGTGGGGCAGATGTATTTGGCGCTCAAAGACATTCAGCGGCGCGACGAAATCTTGCTCGGTGCCTTCATCAAAAACCGCATCCCGGTGGCCGTGCTTTACGGCGGCGGCTACAACCGCCAACCCGAGTTTACCGCCAAACTTCACCGCAACACCGTCGCCACCGCCAAAAAACTCGCCGCCGCCTACCGCGGATTGTGAGGCGCCCTCTTTTGCTAACCTTCTCAAAGGATTCCACAGTCGGCCTGAGCCTCTGGGTTTACCGAGCTCATCGGTTTGCGTCTGACGCACCGAGCCCGGCAACCTGAAAAATTTCTCACGTTCCGGGATGATTTTTGGCGCGACAAGTCGTTGCGAATCAGTTTGTAATGCCGACGCACTTCCGCCGCCACCTTTCCTATCCCATGGCCACCATCACCAAACGCGAGCTCGCCATCCGACTCACCGAAAAGCTCACCGACAAAGGCTTCGAGATCACTCAACAGGCGATTTCAGAAATTATCCAAACCCTCATCGATGAAATCACCGATAGCTTGGCCGTCGGCGATAACGTCGTAATGCGCAAATTCGGCTCCTTCGAGCTGCGCGAATTGAAAGCCAAACTCGGCCGCAACCCGAAAAACCCCACCGCCACCGTCAAAATCCCAGCCCGCGCCGCCGTCAGATTCAAACCCGGCAAGGAGCTCAGGGAAAAAGTCGCTGCCACTCTCAAAGTCGTCCGCGAACGCAAAAGATAGTCGGTAGCGGCGGATCCCAAGCGCCATGAACCTCAAGACGATCCTCTGGAAATTTGCCCGTGCCGGAGCGCTTCTCCTGTTCGCCCTGCTTGCCTCATGCGCCAGCAGTTACCACGGCTACATGACCCGGTCCTACTCCGTGCGTGGCCACACTTATCACCCGATGAGCGTCAGCCAGGCACTCACCTATCAGGAAACCGGCACCTGCTCCTGGTACAACGAATCGTCGTTCTTCGGGTTGCGGCGTGGCACCACATCGCTGGGCGAGAAAGTCATGCCATGGGACCTCATCGGTGCCCATAAAACCCTGCCGCTCCCTTGCCTCGTCAAAGTCACCAACCTCAATACCGGCCAATCCGTCAACGTCCGCATCAACGACCGCGGCCCCTTCATCCCCGGCCGATGCCTCGACCTGTCACCCCGCGCCGCTAAAAAAATCGGGTTCTATGACAAGGGCCTGACCACCGTCCACCTCGAAGTGTTGTCGGTGGGCGACGGCAGCTATCGACGCAGCAAGAGCCGAGGGTGGTTTTTCTAGTCATGCCAAAACTCATCCGCATTATCCTCTGGACGGCTGTTTCCTTGCTCGGCGCGGTGGCGGTCGGGCTGATGGCCATGCAGCGCGGCGAGCCGATCAATGCGTTGTGGCTGGTGATTGCCGGAGTCTGCAGTTTTGCTGTGTCCTATCGGTTTTACTCGGCTTGGTTGATGGCCAAGGTGCTCACGGTGGATGATAGGCGAGCCCCGGCCGCCATCACCTGCGACGATGGCAAGGACTTTGTGCCCACTCCCAAATGGGTCGTTTTCGGCCACCACTTCGCCGCTATCGCAGGCCCCGGGCCGCTCGTCGGGCCGGTGCTCGCCGCGCAATTCGGCTATCTGCCGGGTGCCCTGTGGATTCTGGTGGGAGCGACCCTTGGCGGTGGCGTACACGACTCCGTGGTGCTTTTTGCCTCGATGCGGCGCCACGGAAAATCGTTAGGCCAAATGATCCGCGAGGAACTCAACCCGGTCATCGGCATCATCGCTCTCATCAGTCTGCTGGCGATCATGACCATCCTGCTGGCTGTGCTCGGCTTGGTTGTCGTCAAAGCTCTAGCCGAAAGCCCGTGGGGACTCTTCACCATCGCCGCTACCATTCCTCTCGCCTTTCTCATGGGTGCCGCTATCAAATCCGGCAAGGCCAGCGTCACCCAGGCCACCCTCTTCGGCGTGATCGGCTTGTTAGCCGCAGTTGTCGGCGGCAAATTCCTCCCTCCGACGTGGGCCGCTGCCCTCACCCTGCAATCCACCCAATTGGCATGGGCCATCATGATCTACGGCTTCAGCGCCAGCGTGCTGCCGGTATGGATGTTGCTGGCCCCGCGCGATTACCTCAGCACCTACATGAAACTGGGCACCGTGGCATTGTTGGGTGTGTGCATCGTGATTTTGGCACCTCCCTTGCAGATGCCGGCGCTCACCCCGTTCATCCACGGCGGCGGCTTCGTCGTTCCTGGCCCGGTGTTTCCCTTCGTCTGCATCACCATCGCCTGCGGTGCCATCAGCGGCTTCCACGCCCTCATCGCCTCCGGCACCACTCCGAAATTGCTAGGCAGCGAGCGCAACATTCGCCTCGTCGGTTACGGCGCGATGACCGTCGAAATGTTGGTCGCACTGATGGCCATCATCGCCGCCTGTGCCCTGCCCCCGGGCGAATACTTCGCCATCAATTCCCCGGTTGATCCTAACAATGCAGCCGCCGTTGCCGCGCAAATGGCTATCATCAACGGCTACGGACCCACCTATGCCATCAGTTTGGAACAAATGCAGACGCTGGCCAGCGACCTTGGCGAGCCCCACATGATCGGCAAGATCGGTGGTGCGCCGACCTTTGCGGTGGGGATGGCGCGGATGTTTGCAGCGATCATTCCCGGCAAGACGGCCCTCTCACTGTGGTATCACTTTGCCATCATGTTCGAGGCATTGTTTATTCTAACCACATTGGACGCCGGCACCCGCGTCGGCCGCTTCATCTTGCAGGATTTGCTAGGTGAGGTCGTGCCCCGGCTGCGCGACACCCGCTCGTGGCAGGGCAATATTTTGGCCAGCGGCCTGCTGGTGGCGGCATGGGGGTATTTTCTCTATCAAGGGGCGCTGGATCCCGAAGGCATCGCCAAGAGCCTGTGGCCAATTTTCGGCATCTCCAACCAATTGCTGGCGGTCATCGCGTTTTGCTTTGGCACAGTGCTGCTCATCAAGATGGGCAAGGCCCGCTATTGTTGGACAACCGTGCTGCCGTTGTTGGTTCTAACTTCTGCAACTTACACGGCTGGCTGGTTCAAACTTTTTTCGCCAAATGCGGCGGGATTTTTCCCTGCCATCCACAAGTTTGAAGCAAAGATTGCCGGTGGCCTCGAGGGGCCGGCGCTCGCCGCTGCCAAGACCGCGCTGTGCAACGCCCGGGTGGATGTGGGGGTGACCGCCGGTTTGCTGCTGCTGGTGACGCTTATCGTCTGTGGCAGCGCCTACGAGTGTTGGCTTCTGCTAACCAAACGCAAACCGATGGTCCTGCACGAAAGCCCGTACCAGGTATTGCCAGAGTCACCCAAGCCAAGTGCCGGGCTCACTTGCGGGCAATAACACGGCGAATCATCCAGAATGAACGAAACGACTGACAAGTTGTGTACCGCCAGCGGTATGGGTGCCATCCTACTTTGGAGTACCACCTTTGCGATTGCCCGGAGCTTGTCAGAACAGGTGGGGCCGCTGAGCGCCGGGGCGGCTGCATACCTCATCGGGGGTTGCGCCTATCTGATTCGGCAGCGATGTTCGGGCAAGGCCGCGAGCGGATCACCCGCACATTCCCGCTTATATCTCTTCGGCTGCGGATCGCTCTTTGTCCTTTACACGGCCGCTATTTACCTCGCTGTCGGCCTGGCCGCAGACCGCGGGCAATTGCTCGAAATTGCCATGGTAAACTACCTGTGGCCAGCCCTAACCATTTTGCTGTCGCTGCCGCTCCTTGGCAAGCAGGGAAGCATCTGGCTGGTGCCCGGAAGCGCACTGGCATTGCTCGGTGTTTTTCTGGTGATGACGCAGGACGCCGCAGTTTCCTGGGCCTCCTTGGTCGTGCACCTGCGGCAAAATCCGGCCGCCTACCTGCTGGCGCTGGCCGCCGCCATCTCGTGGGCCTTGTACTCAAATCTCACCCGCCGATGGTCCACACCCGGCACTGCTGGTGCCGTCGAATTTTTCCTGATCGCCTCAGGCGTGGTGTTGCTTGGCATGCGATTGCTGGTCAGTGAGCCAACCCGATGGGGGATGCGGTCGGTGGCCGAGGTGCTTGGGCTGGCCGCCGCCACTGCCTTATCGTACGTTCTGTGGGATATGGCCATGCGCAGGGGCAACCTGCTGGTGTTGGTGGCTGCATCCTACTTCACACCCCTGTTTTCCACCGGGCTGAGTTGCGCCTATCTGAATGTCTCACCCGGCCCCAAACTGTGGCTCGGTTGTTTTCTGTTGATCGGGGGTTGCTTTCTAACATGCCTTTCGGTGTCTGATCCCCCGGCCAAGAATCCGGCGTAATGACATGCCCCGGCCGCGTCTCGCGAGATTGCCGCTCGACATCGGCCCTGACACTTCTATTTTCCAGCCACATGGCCAACCCCTCCACCCTTCCCACAGGTATCGTCGCCGGCACCGGCCGCATCCGCCGCTGCTGGTGGGGCGCGGATCCGCCGATCTATCAGGCCTATCACGATGATGAGTGGGGCCAGCCGGTGGCTGATGATTGCCGCCTGTTCGAAAAACTTTGCCTGGAAGGATTCCAGAGCGGACTGAGTTGGCTAACGATCCTCAAAAAACGCGAGAACTTCCGCCTCGCCTTTGATGGCTTTGATTTCAATCAACTCGCCCATTGGGGGGAAACCGATGTGGAGAGGCTGTTAGGCGACGCCTGCATCGTCCGTCATCGCGGCAAAATCGAGGGGACTCTCAACAATGCCCGGCGGGCTTTGGAACTGGTGGCCGAGTTTGGATCGCTGGCCGCGTATTTCTGGGCTTGGGAGCCAGCGGCTGGAGAACGCCCGCGCCACCTCGATCAACCGGCGCTCGCTGCGCTATCCAGCAGTCCATCATCCGTCGCCATGAGCAAAGACCTGCGCAAGCGCGGTTGGGCCTTCGTCGGCCCCACCACCTGTTACTCATTCATGCAGGCGATGGGCATGGTCAACGACCACATCGAGGGGTGTTCCGCCCGGCCCAAGGTCGAACTGGCGCGCCGCATGTTTGTCAGACCCTTGCGGGTTCAATCCTAACGCTCCCCCCAATCCCATTCCAGAGTGGTATGTTCGCCAAACCCGGCCAGCGTCGGCGATGGCTGCCAGCGCGCCACTGCTGAATTTTCCGGAAATCGACTTGAACCGCGCAAAAAATCTGATCAGCATCGCCCAACCCAACTATCGGTGGGCCTGAAAGCAGGTCGCCCGGATGGGTGTATCTACCAACCCACGCAGCGTCCTTCAGACTCAAACAGATCGCCACCACGGAAGACCCGTTTCATTTTCAACCGCAAAGAAATGCCTTCAAAAGAAAAATCCTGATTCACAGAGTCCCCTAAAAAGAAATCCATACATTTTTCAGAGGTGGAAAACGTCGCCCCTCCAATAATTAACCCTAATTTGACGCGCATGCCTGGTGGTGTTTGCGGCGGTCAAGCCCGCCTTGCACCGCAACTGGCGAGCGGTGCCGGGCCGCAGTCACTATCCATCATGCCAATGCCGCCATGAAACGCCCTTCCCAATCCCTATTCAGCAGCATATCTCTGCCATGGCTCGTTATACTAGTAGTCGCCAGCCTCGGCTTCGGTGCTTGGCTGGGCGTCAAACAGCGACACAGCTTACGCGCAGGGTCTGCGTCAAGCGCGGCTATGAAGTCGGAGGCTTTCGAGCACGGCCCCTCGCCTATCACCGTTGCCTATAACTTCATGCGAGCTGGCAATCAGACCGAGCGCCTCCGCTGGGTGCGCCATCCTGAAAAAGTAGCCGCGTTCATGGAGGAATTCTTCAGCCACGGCCGTGGCGCGAGCGAATCCATGGTTAGCCTCAGTCCCATGGAATCGGCATTGGCCGACGCGGACTCATACGAACCCTTCGCAGTCGAGCTAACCGACGGATCCCGGCGCTTGCTCTGCGTCGTCCGGGAGAAGGGTTCGGCTAAAGTCGACTTCAAGGCTTATGCCCGCCATGGCTCCGTGCCGTGGGAGGATTTACTCAGCGGCACGGCGAAACAAGCCTCAGAGGTGCGTGTCTTGATCCAGAAAACCGACTACTACAACTTCGAATTTGCCGATGAGCAACGCTGGATCGATTTTACCGCCACCACTCCTGACCTCGATTCCTCCCTGCATCTCTACGTTTCGAAGAATAATCCTGATATCAAAATATTGAACAAGTTAGCCTCCGGGGAAGCTCTGGGTGTCACCGTGGCAATCAGCGCTCATGGCGAAAGCCACCTCAAACGTCAATTTGAAATCACTGCGCTTCTTGCCACCGATTGGGTGCTTCCCGATAAATCCGAGTGAGGCAACCGGGGAGAGATTGGAGATATCTCTGCAGCGTTAGCCGACGCGGGGCGGGGCAAAACCGTTGCGGTACTCGCGGTGAACAATCGTTTTGGTGGCCTCCGCGTTGTTGGAGAAAGCGAGTTTCGATTTGTCCCAGAGCAATTCCTGGCCGGGGAAGCGCGTGGCTTTGACGCTCAGTAACACGGCCTCGGTGATGCGCACGGCATCCTTGAAGGGTGTGCGAAGTTCGGTTTTCTTGCCCAGACAATTGTCCACCCAAGCATGCCAGTGGTTGAGTGGCGGAAATGGCCCCAAGCCTGGCATCCGCAACCCTTCCTCCATCTTGCCGTCCCGCCAAATCTTGAGGCGGCCGTCCGCTTCCAACGTTAACGTGCCATTTTCACACACCACCACCGTCATGTTGCCGCCCTTGATCGGCTCGGGAATGCGCATTTGCTCCAGCGTCGGTTGCTGGTTGGAATCATAGTAGTGGATGGGAAATGTCTTGGCCGCAAACTTGTCAGAGTTAACCTGATAGACAATGGTCGATTTGCACGGATTGGCGTGAAACACCTTGCCGGCGGGCTCCGCACAATCGGTCTTGACGGATACCGGCGACATCAATTCGTCGTAGGCAAAGAAGATCACGTCGAGAATATGGCAACCCCAATCACCCAGACCGTTGGTTCCGAAGTCCCACCAAGAACGCCACTTCACCGGCGCCAATAAATCGTAGTATGGCATCTTCGCGCTGGGGCCCAGCCACAGGTCGTAATCAAGATTGGCCGGCACACTGGCGTTCTCCTTGAACACCTTGTTGAAATTAAAATAAATGCCTTTGTTAGGCGAGCCGGTCCAAGTATAGGCTTCGATGGCCTTGCCTAGCATCCCCTGCCGCAAAATCTCCACCGCAGCGCGACGACCGGCATTCGCCATACGCTGGTTCCCAAGCTGCGTCACCAGTTCAGGCCGGACTTTGAGCGCTTGCTCGACCATCACCAACTCGGCGAGTTCATGAACCAACGGCTTCTGGCCATAAACATGTTTCTTGTTAGCCATGGCAGTCAGCAGGATCGGCGCATGCGAGTGATCGGGCACCGAGACGATGACCGCATCAAACTTGTCGGCGTGTTTGCTGAACGCCTCGCGGTAGTCGCGGCAGGTAAACGCGTTGGGATGATCCTTGGCGGCCTGTGCCAGATAGTTCGAATCCACGTCGCACAGACCCGTGATTTCGACCTCGGGGTGGCTAGCGACGTTGTGGCGGTCAGTGCCACCAATGGTGCCAACCACACCGATGGATAACACACGAAGCTTGCCATTGGGCGAGGCGGCCCGGACGCGTGGCAGGCCAAGCGCGGTGAGGCCAAGACTGGCGGCGGCGGCGGTTTTCAGGAAATGGCGGCGACTCAGTTCTGTTTGCATAACTTCAGGTTCTATTTGGTGGGTAAGCCCGGTGG
>JBAXCM010000135.1:0-9960 GCA_037141475.1 Verrucomicrobiota bacterium
CCTTGAGGCCGTGGCCCATCGCTTGGCGGCAGGCGTCCTGGGACACTACTTGCGCGGCATAGGCCGTGCTCTTGCGTGAACCCTTGAAGCCCATCTTGCCGGCACTCGACCAACCGATCGAATTGCCGTTAGTGTCGGTCACGCTAACCAAGGTGTTGTTAAAAGTAGCGGTGACGTGAACAATGCCGCGGAGGACATTTTTCGCGCCCTTGGCCTTGTGAATCTTGATCTCTTCCTCACCTCCGCCGATTTCGGCGAAAATGTCGCGCTTGACCGTCTTGGGCGGCATGCCCTCGACGGCGGCCTCCGGTGCGGCAGCGGGGGCGGCGGGGGCGGGTTTGGCCACCGCAGGAGCGGCGGGAACGGGTGTGATAGCTTCGTCTGACATAGGGGAAAAACTCTAGGTGCTTTAGGGAAATTACTTCTTCACGCCCACCGTCTTTTTCTTGCCCTTGCGAGTGCGGGCATTGGTACGGGTACGCTGGCCACGCACCGGCAAGCCGCGCTTGTGACGAATCCCGCGATAACAATTGATCGAGGTCAGCCGCTTGAGCTGCGTCTGGCGTTCGCGGCGCAGGTCGCCTTCGATGAGGATGGATTCTGTCTGAATCACTTGGGCGATGCGCACCAATTGGTCTTCGGTGAGTTGACCGGTGCGGATGTTCGGGTCGATGCCGGCGTGCTCGAGAATTTTCGCCGCGGTCGGGCGGCCAATGCCAAACATGTAGGGCAGAGAAGCTTCGATGCGCTTCTCGTTGGGGATTTCAATGCCTAAGATACGTGCCATGATATGCGGGAATTTCGCGTGACCGCGTGACGACACCGGAACTGTCCGGATCTGCCGCGGGGCGGTTGGTTTAGCAAACGTCTGGCCACTGGCAAGCCGGAAATGCCAAAATCCACGATTTCATCGCGTTTTTTTTATTTTGCCTGAAAAATCAAGGGTTTTCAGGGATTGGATCTTGTCGGTTTAGGGGGTCGCGATGGGGTTGTTGCATATTTCGTGGAAGATTCGCGATGGTTTATTCTTGATTGGGGTGGGTTTGGTCATGAGAATTGGCAAGCAATGAGACGTTGGTGGAACATGATTTTAGAGGAGCCGTACCGGGTATTTTTTCCGCTAGGGATGTTGGCGGGAATGGGCGGGGTATTGCTGTGGCCGATGTATTACAGGCAATGGTTAGACTTCAATCCGCTTGAGGCGCACCCACGATTGATGATCGAGGGATTTCTGGGGGCCTTTATGCTGGGATTTCTTGGCACGGCATTTCCACGACTGGCGGGCAATCGTGGCTGGTTCGGCGGTGAATTTCTGTTGCTCCTCGGATTGTGGGTCGGGTTGGTGTGGAGCGCTGGCAGCGGCCGGGTGGCAGTGGCAGACGGTATTTTCTCAGTTTTGCTAATGATGTTGTTTTGCGGGTTGGTTTTCCGCTGGGTTTGCGGCCATCGCGACACGCCGCCGCCTGGCTTTGTGCTGGCGCTGGCAGGATTGTTGGGCGGGGCCTTGGCGGCGGCCTGCTTGGCATGGGAGCAGGGCCAGTGGATGAGCGTGGTCGGGCTGGCGTGGGCAAAGCTCTGGCTTTATCAGGGGTTGCTGCTGTTGCCCTTGATGGGCATCGGGCCGTACCTGCTGCCCCGCTTTTTCGGTCTGCCGAGCAGTCATTCGTTTGAGGATTCGCCGCGACCGCCGGCGGGTTGGTGGGCGCGGGTAGGAGCGGCGGGGTTTTGGGGCTTGCACATGCCGGCGAGCTTCGCCCTCGAAGTGTACGGCTACCCAATGCTCGGCCAATTCCTGCGGGCGATGGTCATTACCGCTTGGTTTGCCATCGAATCCCCGGTCTTTCGCCCTGCAAAAATCTCCTCGACCACCGGCAACGTGGTGCGCCTAGCCATCATCGCCATGCTCGTCGGGTGGATCGCCGCAGCCTTCTGGCCCAGTGCCCGTGCCGGCAGCCTGCATTTGGTATTTGTCGCAGGATTTGGCCTTGTGACGCTTGCGGTGAGCACCCGGGTCATTCTCGGCCATGCTGGCAGGCATGATCTATTGGTCGGACGACTGCGCTGCCTGCGCTGGGCTGCCGGGTTGGTGCTGCTGGCCGCCGCCACCCGGATGAGCTCGGACTTTCTGCCGCCACAACGTGTATCCCATCACATTTACGCGGCTTGGACGTGGTCCGTTGGCGGGGTGATCTGGCTTGCGGCCCTCGGCAAGTGGCTGTGGCACCGCGAAGACGAGCCAAAGCCACGCTCAGCCTGTCCGCGGCGGCGTTAAGGATCATCAAGGAGGATACAGCGGTTCAGCCGCGCGAAACCTTCTTAACCGGCTTATTCGCAGCTGTTTTTTTAGCAACCACCTTCTTAGCAGCGATTTTTTTGGCAATCGGCTTTTTGGCAACAGGCAAATTATCGGGTGGTAGCACCTCTTGTTTTTTGGCAAAGACCGCCAAGGTGGTATCCTCGAGAAAAGCCCGGGCATGCTCGCGGATTTGCACAAAGCCATGATGCAGCGGGCAGGGTTCGCCGTTGCCACACCAGTCCAAACTGTAGGGGCACAGGCTTTCCTCCTGGGTCCGCCCAAACAACGAGACAATGTCCACCAAGCGAATCTCCCCAGGCGGCTTGGCAAGACGGTAACCACCCCCAGGC
The DNA here is from genome assembly GCA_037141475.1 of Verrucomicrobiota bacterium. Taxonomy (GTDB): domain Bacteria; phylum Verrucomicrobiota; class Verrucomicrobiia; order Verrucomicrobiales; family Akkermansiaceae; genus Luteolibacter. Next base: position 2,647 of record JBAXCM010000135.1, read on the forward strand.
CCGGTCGTCCCCAGCACCAATCCAGCAGCGGACGCCTGGCTCAAGAGCTTGGCTGCCAACGCCGCTGGAATTTTACGAGCCCGGCCAATTTCACTAGAGGAGATGGCAGGCGCATCCGTTTCATATCGTTCCGCAACATAACTGATCACTGAGACAGCTTGTCGGGCAAGTTTTCCGTAACGCAACATGCCCCATGAAAACCATGTCGAGTCCAATAAGCAACCACAAAATGAAATAGTGAAAAATTTCTCTTCATAAGTCCGCTGCTATCCGAAAATCCGTTATTGTGGCAGCCGATCCGGGAATTTCTCCTTCCAAATGGCCAAGGCCTCACGGATGTCGTCGGCCTCGCGGGTTGGGCTCAGTTCCCAGACCAACGGGCAATCCGGCGGAAAGTACCGCAGAATCGCCGCATAATCCAAGGTGCCTGAAAACGGCACCCGGTGATCGCGGGCTGGCCATTCCACATCATGCACATGCCCGCCAATGATCCGCGGGGCAATCCGTTCCAGCCACTCGTAATGATCGAGCAGGCCAAGGTTGTGTTTGAGCTGGACGTGGCCGAAATCATGCCAGTAGCCCACCCACGGGTTGTCCGCAAAGTGGTCTTGCAGTCGCTCCATCTCCCGCTCGTCGGGCACGTCCTCGTAGTGCGAACGCGATTCGATCGCGAGCTTCACGCCCAAGGTCGCGGCCCGCTCGGCAATGGCCGCCAACGCATCCTGCGCCCTTTGATAGTACAGTGGGCCGATTTTCTCTCGCTTCCGGACAAACTCGAGTTTGGCCTTCACATATTCAGGATGGGTTTGGCGTCCCTCCGCCACCATGGCGGTGAGTCGCTTGCTCCACTTGTGAGGGTTGAGCGGCACAGAGCCCATGTGCAATACCAGGTACTGCGCGCTGAATTCGGCGGCAAGTTCCAGTGTCCGGAACGTCAGGTCCAAGGCTCGTTGGCGCTCAGGCGGCCGGTGTGACGTGAATTCGTACGCATCCGGAGCATCGATCATGACCTCCACCGGTGAGGGAAAAAAATTGTGGACTCCGGAGCAGGTGAAGATTCCGCGTTTGAACGCATTGCGGATGCCGGGCACCTTGGCGACGCTCATTCCGTGGGACAGTTCGATATGGGAGAACCCGAGTCCGACGATCTCCTCAATCATCGACTCGCCATCGGTGTGGCGGCCGTTATTCCAACAAGATGAAAATGCGAGCATGGTAAAATGACCCTTCGCGGGCCGACGAACTCACCATGCCTCAACCGACCTGCCGATGCAAGCGTGCCTGCTCCGCTGGACGTTTAGCTCAGCAAGCGTCGCTGCGAAATGGGGACGCTGGCAGTCCTTCCTTGTGGTAGAGATTGGCTCCATCGGGATTCATCTCAAAACCATAGCGCACCGCGACGGGATCCTTCACCTCGGGCGAGGACACCACAAGCGTGTTGTTGTCGATGAGTGCATCAGCCCAGAACCATTTGTATAATTTTCCCGACATGAATATGAAAACAATGATACGAGCCTTGCTACTGTTTCTCGGAGATCAATCTTATGCAAGAGAATTGGGTGCGGTTTATTTTGTCGAGGCAAGGTCTTCTCAAATCCACGAAACGGGTGTTCTCGGCCTAATCAACTTAGTATGCAAAAGGCACTGAGGCTGCCGCTGCCACCGCAGTGGCGATGGCCCGGGCTGCCGCCATCATGTTGGACAAGCCCAGGCCGATTGAAGTGCATGTGGATCGGTCCTTCCTGTTTGCCATCCAACACGTCGCCAGTGGTGCATGCCCGTTTCTGGGCCGCATCACCGACCCTCGCTCGTCGCCGGAATCGGAAGACGGCCCATGAAAATGTTAAGATTTGGTAAATTTCCTCGACCTCGATGATCGGTGGTGGTTCATGGCCCTTGTAACCTACGCACCGATGCGCCCTAGCCTCCTATTTTTCGCCATGCTCGTTATGCCACTCGTTGCCGCCGAGCCGTCCTTGCCATACACGATTGTGGATAGCGGCCATCAACGCTGTTTCAACCATTTGGGCGAAATGCCGCCGCCCACCCCGGGTCAGCCGTTTTTCGGCCAAGACGGCAATTTTCAAGGCCACCCGTCAAGCTACACCATCAGCGCCGATGGCCTCACCGCCCTTGACAATCAAACCGGGCTCACTTGGCAGCGGGTTCCGGAGACCAACTTGGACGGGATTCTCACCCACGCCGACAAGCTCACCTGGGATGAAGCCCTGGCCCAACCCGCTAAGCTCAACGCCGCGAAATTTGGCGGCTTCAGTGATTGGCGGCTCCCGGCCATCAAGGAGATTTACTCGCTCTTCGACTGCCGTGGCAGCGACCCGAGTGGCTCACAAGGCACCGACACCTCGGGCCTCACCCCGTTTCTCGACGCCAAGGTCTTCCCTTTCATCTATGGCGACGTCGCTCACGGCGGCCGCGTCATCGACTCTCAATATGCGTCGGCCACCAAGGACGTCAACAAGTCCGCCCGCGGCATCGACAAAGTTTTCGGTGTCAACTTCGCCGACGGCCGCATCAAGGGCTATGACCAGGAAATGCCCGGCGGCTCCCGCAAATTCAGGTTCTTCGTCCTCTGTGTGCGTGGCAACCCACTCTACGGAAAGAACGCGTTTCACGACAATAACGACGGCACGATCAGCGACCGGGCCACCGGTCTGACCTGGTCGAAAGCCGACAGCGGCAAAGGCATGAACTGGGAAGCCGCCCTTGCCTGGGTGCAACAAATGAATGCTGCCAAACACCTCGGACATGACGATTGGCGCATGCCCAGTATCAAGGAACTCCAAAGCATCGTGGATTATTCAAAATCCCCCGATACCACTCATTCCGCCGCCATCGACCCGGTCTTCTCCTGCTCTCAAATCATCAACGAAGGCGGAAAACCCGACTACCCATGCTTCTGGAGCGGCTCCACCCACGTCGGCCACCTTGGCGGGGCCGCCGCCATGTATATCGCCTTCGGCCGCGCCGGTGGTTTCCTCTCAGAACGCGCCCTGGCCGGTGGTCCGCCGGTCCGCGGTCAAGGTGGAAGCCCGGGTGCAGGCGGCCCAACTGCTGATGACGGCCCCTATCGGTTTGTCGATGTCCACGGTGCCGGTGCCCAGCGCAGCGATCCGAAAACCGGTGATCCAAAGCTCTTCCCTCACGGCCGCGGCCCTCAAGGCGACGTGATCCGTATCTTCAACCACGTCCGACTCGTCCGGGGCGGGGGCGTCTCCACACGCTCATCCATCCAATCCGTCGCCCTGCCTATCAAGCCCTCAGTTACCCCTGCTGACCGGCCTGCACCCCCGCTCGTCGCTCCGCCCATCGCTTCATCTAACGGCCAGTCGCCAGTCATTCCTAACGGTGGACTCGACCACACCCTGCCGGTTTCACCCATCATCAGCGCGCTGGATACCAACCACGACGGCATCATTGATGCCGATGAAATCGCTCACGCCGTCGAGGCTCTCAAGTCGCTTGACAAGAACCATGATGGCAAACTCACTCCTGATGAGTACCGTCCGCAGTTAGGCCGAGGAGGCCCTGCCGCGCCTTGATCCCGAGGGTCAGTCATCTGCACTCTGGAGGAAATAACGAAATTAATCACCATGAAGCCGACCCCACCTCAAACTGACTTATCAACCCCGACACGTCGTGCGTTTCTCAAGCAAGCGGCAGCCGCCGCCGCCTTGTCACCGTTTATCTTGCCCTCGCGAATCCGTGCGGCAGAGATTTGGCCTAACAGTTTCATAAACATGGCCTTCATCGGCATGGGGCTACAGAACCGTTCGCTCCTTGGCAATTTTCTCTCGCAGAAGGTCAAGGTTGTTGCGGTTTGCGATGTGGACACCACCCGCCGCGAGCACGCTCTAAAGATCGTGACGGAATTTCACGCCGGGCATCCTGAAAGGGGTGCCTTTGGCTGCAAGAGTTACTCTGACTTCCGCGAAATTATCGCCCGAAAAGATATCGATGCGGTGTGCATTGCCACGCCAGACCACTGGCATGCGATCATCACTCTCGCCGCGTTGGAGTCGGGCAAGGATGTGTATTGTGAGAAGCCGCTGACCCACAACATCCATGAGGCGCTTGAGGTGATGGCCGCCGTCAAGCGCCACCAGCGGGTATTACAAACCGGTTCCATGCAGCGCTCGATGAGCGAGTTCCGCACCGCCTGTGAACTCGTCCGCAACGGCGTCATCGGCAAACTCGAACGCATCACTTGCAAAGTCGGCGATCCCAGCCGCCCCTATGACCTGCCCGAGGAACCGATGGAACCGGGACTGGATTGGGACCGTTGGCTGGGGCCAGCACCCGTGCGTCCCTATAACTCAGCGCTTTGTCCACGCGGCGTTTTTAATGGTTATCCAGCCTGGCGCTCGTATGCGGAATTCGGTGGAGGTGCCGTGTGCGACTTCGGTGCCCATCACCTCGATATCGCGCAGTGGGGGCTCGGCATGGACGAAAGCGGCCCGGTCGAAGTCCGGCCACCGGCCCAGGCCCTCAGCGGTGCCGTCATGGTCTATGCCAATGGCGTCACCGTTACCCAAACGGGTGGCGGTAACGGCATGCGCTTTGGCGGCTTGCGCTTTTACGGCACGGACGGTGAGGTGGAGGTGGACCGCGGCAGTTTCGAGTTGGTGCGCGGGAAGGAAACCATGATTCAGGCGGCCCGCGCAGAAAAGGAATTTCTAGCTGATTCTAAAATCCGACTTTATCACAGCAAATCCCATTATGAGGATTTTTTGGAGCGGATCGCGGATCGCAAGCGCCCGGTTGCCAGTGAAGTTGAAGGTGCCCACACCGCCATCTGTTGCCATCTGATGAACCTCGCTTACGCCCATCGCAAAACCATCAAGTGGGACCCCGCTAAAATGACTTTTGCCGACCCCTCGTGCGACGCCGCTTGGCTCACCCGCGACTATCGCGCCCCGTGGAAAGCGTGACCGGGGTGCCCGGTGTTTCGGTGGCCGCTACGCGGCTCGGTGAATCAGTATGAGAAAAGCGAATGACTAGATGCACAATGACTGATTCTCTCGACCTAACCGAATCGTCGAGCCACTCAGCGGCGCAGCCGCACGATCGCTCATTTGCCGGGGAGCAGAGCGCTGCCGCTGACGACCCGTCCGATCAAGCTCGGGTGGTGTTTTGCTTGGCTGAGCAGCCAGGCTCGCAGGACGGCCGGTTGGCGATCGCCGGTTTCCGCCGCGTGACGGGCCAGGGCTCCGGCGACGGATGCGGCGGCTTGCGAAGTACCGCTGCGTGACTCGTTGCCCCCACTCGCGGCGGCGGCCAGCACGGCCAGCCCGGGGGCAGCAAGCAGCACGCTGGTGGGGCCGTAGTCGGAGGTGGCCAGCAATTGGCCGTCGTTGCCGCAGGCGGCCACCGTGATCAGGCCGGGTCCATGAAACGAGGCGGGGAAGAGGCCAAGGGCGTTGGGCAGGGTATCGATATCGACGCTTTGGTTGCCGGCGGCGCAGACGCATGTGGTGTCATGGCTGAGGAGTTTGTCGAACGCTTGTTTGAATTTGAGGAAGGCGAGATTGTCCTTGGGACTGCGGCGGTATTCGAAGGCGCACAGCACCACAGGAATGTCCCAGCCGAGGTCACACATGGCGCTCACGGCCTCCACGGCTGCGGTGACATCCTCCAAGCGCTGGTGTTTGTCGCCGCTTCGTAACATCATCAAGCGCACCGTGGCGCAGGCGGCACCACCGCGGGCCAGAGCGTCGGCGATCACGCCAGCGACGTGGGTACCGTGGCCGGAGGCATCGTGGAGGCGGGGGCTGTGGGTGAGAAGATCCCAACCCGGCCACGGGCCGTTGCCACCAGCGCTCAGGCCCGTTGGCAGGCGGTTGGCCACTTCACCTGCGGTCAGCCAGCGGTTGTGGAATGCCGGGTGATCAGCGGCGACGCCACTGTCGATGATCACCACCACCGGTGGGCCGACCCGGCGCGGATCCTGGGCGTGGGCCACTCCGAGCCCGACGAACAGCAGCAATGCCAGCGCCAACTCTCTGGAACCCGTGAGCCATCTTCGATGCATCCAACGCCATTATTGCCGCAGCGCTCGGCCCGCACAAGCCCGCATTTCGTGGGCAATGAGCGAAAAAAACAGAAACCACTAACAGAAAAATTAGGGGTCTTTCAAAAAAAGTGGTGCAATTTTTGCTTTTTTCTGGTCATCCTTGGAAAAAAAGGTATCCCGAGAAACGTCAGACAAATTCAATAGACGATGGTCCTATGAAGACGATTCTTTCTTTCTTAACGAGTTTTGTGTTACTGCTGTCAGGGAGGGTGATCGGGCAGCAATTACTAAATTTACAAGAGTCGCCTCCAGCCAGCGGGTTGTTTACGGCGCGAGTGGATGACGCATACAGCGGGACGGGACTGGGCAGTGGCAAGGTCTGGATATTCAATGCGGAGGCGAATGATCGGGTGGTATTTGTAGTGAGCACCGGAGTTCGGGCCAACAGCTATCCCGTGTTGCGTGTTACGAATGCGGGTGGGGGGGTGATTGCCGAGGTGGGCGGATCGGCGGACGGGCGCTGTGTGTTAAACGGGTTGGTGCTGGCCAGCCCCGGGGTCTATCAGGTTTCGGTGTATAGCAATAACACGGCCTCGGCGTTCACGATGCAGGGGTTATTGGGGCGCGGGATTGATCTGGAGGGTGAACCTAACGATTTGCCGGTGCAGGCCAATCCGGTGACGGCGACGATGCAGGCCGGGGGGTTCCACGCTGGGGTGGCGGGTATTTTGGATGGGAATGTGGATTGGTACGATCTGGGCGAACTGAGCACGGGAAATGGGGTGAACTTGTCGCTGCAGACACCGACGGGTTCGACGTTGGCAGGCGCGGCCACTGCGGTGGAATTGTACAAGGATGACGAGACGAGTCCCCTGGCCCGCGCCATGGGTGGAGCCTTGGTGCAAACGCTGGCGGCGAGTGGTCATTATCGGATGGCGGTTCGCATGCCGGGGTTGGATGGTGGCAACCTGCACTTTCACGGCGGTCAGTCGGTGGATCTGGGGAATCCGGTGGCCCTTCAGCTGACGGATAGCCAGACGATCGAGTTTTGGATTCGGCCGGATGACTTCAACTCTCGCCAAAACCCCTATGCCAAGGCTTACGCTGGAGAGGGAACGATGACCCTCGAAACCGACGGTACGGTCAACTATTTTTACGGTACTGGCGGCGGCAACAATTCTCCGTATCAAGGATTTAGCACCGGGGCGGCTCTGCGGGTCGGCCAGTGGCAACACATCGCTTTGGTGCGCGATTTCACGTCAACCCCGAAGCAACTGCGCTGG
>JBAXCM010000136.1:0-9940 GCA_037141475.1 Verrucomicrobiota bacterium
CTCGGAGAGCAAGGAGATCCATGACAAAACCCTCGCCAACTGGACAAGCCTAACCAAGCCCACGGCCCAGCCTACCCCCGTCGGCCAGACCCGCGCCACCATCGAGGATTCCCAACTGAGTCTCGCCCGCCGTGGCACTTGGGGCGATACCGTGGCCGACCCGCTGGCCGGTGACCATTCCGCTCTGCAACTCTACAACACCCATTTCGAATGGTGCGCCACCTTGCCCTTCAGCCGCGTCGCCTTCGATCCAGGCCACAAATACCACCTCCGCGTTCGCCTCCGCGTCGAAAAACAGCCCGGCAAAGAGGGCGAGGCATTCTGGGCCGGTGTGTACGACCCAAAGACCAAGCAGGGTTATGGCGGAATCGAACCCAAAACCTCTGCCCTCGGAGAGGCATACACCTGGTTCGATGTCGCCGAATGGGTCCCCCAACCCGACCACTATTTCTGGATCGGCCCGGGTCGCTTCAACAAAACCACCGGCGCTTCCTCCTCGATCAAGGCCGTCTTCATCGATAAACTCGAACTGTCACGCTCAGATTAGCCCACAGAAAAGCAATGCTGCGGTCTTGCATGCCAACCAAAACGAATATCCCGTTAGAATATCCAACAGGTTCACTCCGTTGTCGCAAGCGAGCTCGAACCCTGAGTTGTGAGGCGATTCGCTCTCCCGGCCGTCTCAACCCATATCGACACTTGCCTGAAAGCGCCACTGCAGTATAGCCTCGGCCACATGAAAGGTGTGGAATGCATGTCGGTTCTGAAGGCGCTGGGCGAAATCAATCGCCTGCGCATCATGGGGCTGCTGATGACGCATGAGCTTGACGTCAACACAATCGCTGAGCGCTTGGGACTTTCAGAATACAACGTGTCCAAACACCTGCGAATCCTCAAGGAGGCCGGCTTGTTGCATATGGAGAAAGCTGGTAAACAGCGCCGTTACGGTGTCGCTCCCCGCCTCAAGGACAAACTGTCTGCCAACGGCAACGTGCTGGAATTGGACTGCTGCACGTTCCGCTTCGATAAATTGCCGAAATGACCCCCATGCCACATCCATCAATAATATGTAAAAATAATATTTGCAGACCCATTTTTTGTCTGCATTATTGCGCAGACGTTCCATGAATAAATCAATATCAGACGAGTTTCAGATGTTCGGAGGCACAGGGCCGAAGGATAAAGCGCGGTACATCATGATCGGGGGGTTTCTCGGGGCAGGGAAAACCACCGCATTGGGCAGCTTGGCCACACGGCTTGCGAATCAATCGATCCGGGTGGGGCTGATTACGAACGATCAGGGGCGAAATTTGGTGGACACGACCATGCTTCGGTCGCGAGGATTTGCGACCGAAGAGATACCGGGTGGGTGTTTCTGCTGCCGGTTCAATTCTCTTGTTGATGCCTCGCTGCGACTCACCCAAAGCACACGACCTGAAGTATTTTTAGCCGAGCCCGTTGGTAGTTGCACAGATCTAGCAGCTACGGTGACCTATCCGCTCCGGCGCTTGTATGGCGAGAATTTCACGGTGGCACCGATCAGTGTGATGGTGGATCCCATTCGCGCCCTGCGTGTGTTTGGGTTGGAAGAGGGGGGGAACTTTTCCAAGAAGGTTCTCTATATCTTTCTAAAGCAGATTGAGGAGGCCGACATCGTCGTGATCGGCAAGTGTGATCTTCTGGACAGTGAACGACTGGAGGCGCTGAGACAGGCAATCGCGACGAGGTTTCCGGGGAAGGACATTTTGGCCGTATCTGCCAGAGCCGGAATCAATATGGACGTTTGGTTTGATCGCATCACCAGCGAGGAACAAACGGCGCAAACGGCGATGAGCGTGGATTACGAGGTATATGCCGATGGGGAGGCCCTACTGGGTTGGTTGAACTGCACGGTTCAAGTGGATTCGAGTCTCGATTTCGATGCAGAGTCCTTTCTCAAGGAGGTTGCTTTGGCTATTCAACAGCGCTTGGTGGTTAGTCAAGCCGAGATCGCTCACTTGAAGATGACGCTTAGCCCTGATTCCAGCCTAACAGGCGAGATTGCGGCGATGAATCTCGTCCGCAATGACTTCGTGCCAGAGCTTTCCTACCACTTGGAAGAACCCGTGACGGGCGGTGAGTTGATCATCAACTTGCGTGCCGAGGCCGCACCGGATGTGCTTGGAACTGCAGTCCGAGACGGGCTCGCGGCAGCCACGGCGCGATTCCCCGCCATGCAGACGACGTTGGACCATTTGGAGCATTTCCGACCAGGCAAACCGACGCCGACACACCGCATCGGAAATCTATCTGACTGACGACATGCAACGCTTACCAAAGTGGGCTGTTGGGGAATTTTTCGGCACTTTCCTGCTGGTGTTTTTTGGATGCGGGAGCGTCTGTGCCTCCGTATTCACAGGGGCACAGGTTGGCGTTTTTCAAGTGGCAATCGTGTGGGGACTTGGGATTGCAACGGCCATTTACCTGACCGGTTCTCTGAGCGGGGCCCACTTGAATCCTGCGGTGACAGTGAGCATGGCAGTATGGTCAGACTTTCCGAAGAAGAGGGTCATTCCCTATGTGATTGCCCAACTGCTAGGGGCATTCGCGGCAGCTGCTGTGCTGCAATTCGTCTTCGGCGACGCGCTGCGGGTGTTTGAGCAAGCCAATGGGATTGTCCGAGGCGCTGCGGGCAGCGAGGCTAGCGCAATGGTATTTGGCGAGTATTTTCCAAGTCCCGGTGGCAAGCCTTTGACCGGGGCGATGCGTGCGACTATGTCACCGTCGGCAGCCTTCGGCGCTGAGGTCATTGGAACCTCCATCCTGCTTCTGGTCATCTTCTGCGTGACTGACAAACGGAACAAGGCACACCCCGAAATTCTCACGGCTGCGACGATCGGGCTGACGGTCACGCTGCTGATTTCATTGCTCGGACCTTTGACGATGGCTTGCTTCAACCCGGCACGGGATTTTGCACCGCGCGTATTCTCGTCGTTGGCGGGATGGGGCCGGGTTCCGTTTGAAGTGAACGGCTTGGGGTGGCTGACGGTTTACATTTGCGCCCCTCTCGTTGGCGGCCTGCTCGGCGGCTTTCTCTACAGGGTTTTCTTTCGGGCGAACTATGTAGCATCCGTGCAGGAAGATCGATGAATTCTAACGATCGATGCTTTTCCCCTCCAACCGGGTCTGCATTTTCAGCATCACGGATGCCACTCAAAAACGTGACTCAGGAGGCGATTCCCTTGATGCCCTCAACTTGCAGCAAGTGTCGCTTCCAGTGCAGGCCGCCGCTGAAGCCGCCCAAGCCGCCGCCAGCGGCAAGCACCCGGTGGCAGGGAACGAGCAATGGCAGCGGGTTGGCGCCGCAGGCGCTGCCAACCGCGCGACATGCCTTGGGCCGGCCGAGGGCAGCGGCGATTTGGCCATAACTGCGGGTCTGGCCAGTCGCAATGGATTGCAACTCACGCCAAACGCCCTGCTGAAACGCTGTGCCCCGGGATAGGTCCAGAGGCGGCAATAGCGCCGGGGGCTTCCCACTCAGCACGGCGAGCACAGCGCGAATCGTCAGGTCATGCCAAGCGCAAACCTCCGGCTGCACTGGCCCGGCGGAGGTTTGGCATGCGGTACCCGGCGCGGCTGGAAAATCCAAATCAGCCAGTCCGCAGGCCGAGTAAGTCGCGATGAAAGTGCCCGCGCCAGTGGCGATAGGAAGGCGGATAGAGATGGCGGATTGTCGGGATTGCACGGGTTCGTTGCGTCCTTACTTGGTCGCGGTGGTCGAGTGCATGCCAAGTTGCTCGAAGAGGAACGCCAGCACGTCAGCTTTCTCGGCAATCCGTTCGGTCAGGGCGGTACCCATGCCGTGGCCGGAGGCCGCACTGAGCCGGATGAGGATCGGGCGCTGGGAGTTGCTGGCGGCTTGCAGGCGTGCACACATTTTACGGGAGTGGGCGGGATTGACGCGGCCATCATTCTCGCCTGCTAGGAAAAATACCGCGGGGTACACGGTGGCGTCGCTGACGTGGTGATAGGGCGAATACGCGTGAATCGCCCGGAATTGCCCGGCATCCTTGACCGTCCCAAACTCCGTGATGTTGAACGCTCCGTTCGGGTCCAGCTCGACGCGCAACATGTCGTAAATCCCAACGTGAGTGACCACCGCGCGGGCCATGTCCGGGTGCTGAGTGAGGAAAGCCCCCATCAACAGGCCTCCATTGCTGCCCCCTTCCACGGCAAGTTTTTCCGGACTGGTGTAACCGCGCTGGATGAGGTGGCGGGCGCAGCCGGCAAAGTCGTCAAAGACGTTTTGCTTGCGGGTCAGGTTGCCGGCCAAGTGCCACTCCTCGCCATATTCGCCGCCGCCGCGCAAGTTGGCGATGGCCACCACGCCGCCGTGGTCGAACCACAGCCGCTCGGAGAAATTGAAGCCCGGCCGCATGCTGATGCCATAGCCGCCGTAGCCGGTGAGCAGAGTGGGGTTGCTGCCATCGAGCTTGGTTCCCTTGCGGCGCAGAATGTTCACCGGAATCTTGCTGCCGTCCTTGCTCACTGCAAACTCGCGCAGGGCCTCGATGTCACTAAAATCCACGGGCGAAGTGTTGAACAGCGCTGTCTTCGTTAGAGAGCCGGCACCCGCCGGATCATAGCGCATCCATGCGGACGGCTCAGTATAACTTGTTTCGCGGAATAGCACACGGTCATCGTCCGGGCGGTCCTCTAGGGCGAGAAGTTGATCCACACCGGAGGTTTCCGGCAAAGCCAACACGCCGGGGTTTTTGCCTGACAGATCAAACTGCCTGATGCGCGAGGGCCCGCCCACCAAATCAGTGACGAACAGATGGGTGGCAGTGCTCGTTAGATGTTCGATCACCGCCTCGCTCTCCGGCACGATGAGCGCGGCGGCTTGCAGCGACTGGCTGCCATCCAAGGCCAACCGCAGGATTTTGCCCCGAGGCGCGTCCTTCACCGACCTCAGGTACAGGCTGAAACCATCGCCGCCGAAGGCAATCTGTTTGATGCCGTCTTCAAAGTGCGTGATCTGACGCCAAGAGGTGGCGACGGGGTCTGACAAATCGTGGATGTAGTGGGCGAATTCGCCGCCGTCGCCATCGGCCACCCGGGCCATCAGCCAGCGGCCATCGCGTGACGTGTGCAGGTCAATTTCAGCAATCCGCGGGAAGTCGCGACCGGCGGCATAACTGTCGCTGGCGACCGGCGTGCCAACGTGATGGCAATAAATTTGCTGGTAAAAATTCAGATCGGCGTCGGGTTTCTCGCCGGCGAGCGGGTATCGGGTATAAAAGATGGTTTTGCCGTCGGGGCTCCATGCGGCGCTGCCTCCGCCAGTCGGGTATTGGACGCGGGCGATGTGCTCGGCCAAGCGCTCGCCGGTATCCGTCCGATAAAAATAGAGTGTGCCTTCCTCGCTGCCGTGTTCGGAAAGTGATACCGCTAACAACTTGCCATCCGGCGAGGGCACATACCAGTCCATCGTCACCTGACCCTTGGGTTCGATTTCGTTAGGATCGAACACCACTTTCTCCGACGCAAGGTCATCGGCCGAGGCCAGAGTGACGAGTAGCCGTTGTTGTTTGGGTGGTTGGAATTTAAGGGCGAACAGCCGACCCGGACGCGACACCAAGCCGCTGTGCGATGGCGTGTCTTTGGCAAACAGCGCGGTGAGTTGCGCAGCGATGGCCGCCCGTTCCGGCAAGCCGTCGAGATGGCTGCGGGTGTGGCGGTTCTGCGCGTCGGTCCAGGATTTCACGGCGGGAGAACCGCTCACTTCCAGCCAGCGATAGTCGTCTCTAACCGACACTCCATGATAGGTGTCGTTGACCGCTTGTTTGGCGCTCAATGGATACTCGGCGGCGGAGGGCTGGGAGGCGGACATGGCGAGGGTCAATAGAATGGATGCCTGTAGGCGTGGTTTCATATGGGGGCGGTGGCCCCAAGCTGCGCCAAAATCCCGCCCGCACCAATCAAAAAATCCACTGCGATTGGGTCCTCAGGGGGAAGTCTTTTGCTTGCCGCCCATTGAGATGAATTCATCACGGGAAAGGAAGCCGTCCTTGTTTGTGTCCCAAGCTTCAAAGCGGGTCTTCATGAGCGCCGGGTCGGCCTGCTTGGTGGTAAATTCCTCGAGACTGAGTTTGCCGTCGTGGTTCCTGTCGCGCTTGTCAAAGAGTGCCCCGCGGTCCACTTTGGAGGTCACCGCAGCCGGGGTGTCCGCTTTGGCCGGGGTGGTAGTCTTGGCAGGACTGGCCTTGATCGGTGGTGGCAAGAATGCGCTGAGGCGTTTGACCACCTCGGGATTAGCGCTGGCGAGGTTTTTTGATTCTGCCGGATCGTCTCGTTCATCGTAGAGCTCGGTGGCGGCAATGCTCGCGTCGGAGCGGTCCCGCCACAGTGTTAGACGCCAGCGCTCGTCGCGGATGCTGTAGCCCATGAGCGAGCGGCCGCCAGTCTGCGCCCCACCACGCGGATATTGGCTGATGGCCACTTTGGTGGCTCCCTTGGCCGGATCCTCGATATATGGCTTCAAGCTGACGCCATCGAGGCCGTCCGGAATCGGCAAGCCGCAGACGTCGGCGAGTGTCGGATAAATGTCGACAAACTCGACCGCTGCATTGCATTTCTGGCCGGCGCTTTTCTGTTGAGGCAGGCTGAGGATGAGCGGCGCGTGGGTGGCCAGCTCGAAATTGGTGTGCTTGTGCCACAACCCATGGTCGCCGAGTTGCCAGCCGTGATCGCCCCATAACACGACAACGGTATTGTCAGCCAGACCTTCCTTTTGCAACGCATCTAACAATCGTCCAACTTGGGCGTCGGTATAACTGATGCAGGCATAGTAGCCGTGGCGCAGGATCTTGGCGAAGCCGACGGGGATCGGGTTGACGTTAGGCACGTTGGCGTACGAATGCAACTCGCCGTTGTCGTGCCCGGCAAAGGCCGGTGCTCCATCAGGCAGATGGTCGATGGCGGGCAGCGGGATTTTGTCGGGATCGTAGAGGTCCCAATACTTTTTGGGAGCAACGAACGGCAGATGCGGCTTGAGGAATCCCACCGCAAGAAAAAACGGTTGCTCTTGGCCTTTCAACTCATGCAACCGTCTAACCGCCTCCGCCGCGGTGAATCCGTCGGGCAATTCATCATCACTCTTCGGACTGACCTCGAAGGCCGGGCCTTTGGGTGCCTTGGCGGATTTGTCGGCGTTGGGCTTGTCGTTGTCCGCAGGCAACGGCCGCTTCGCGTGCTCCTGCACGCCACTCCCAACATTTTTGACGATGCGCTTGTTCCAGTCGAGCGGATCCGTATCCACTGTTTGCCCGTTAGGATACCAATGGGGTTCGCTCCACGAGCGGCCGTCCTCAAAACCATGATGATAGATCTTGCTGAGTGCGGCACAATGGTAACCGTTGGCTTTGAAGTACTGCGGCAAGGTGACCACCTCCGGCAGGGCTGCGCGAAAGTGAGTGTTGAGGTCCCACACCCGGGTGACATCCGGCCGCCGCCCGGTTAGCAGCGAACTGCGCGTCGGACTGCACACCGCCTGTTGGCAATAGGCATGCTTGAACACGATGCCGCGTGCAGCCAGGCGATCGATGTTGGGGGTTTTGACCCCTTCATTGCCATAACATCCCATTTCCGGGCGCAGATCGTCCACGGCGATAAACAGGACGTTGGGACGGGATGCCGCAGTGGCGGTGGCGGCGGCGAGCGCCACAAGAATGCTGCCTAAAACGAGGTGGGAGCCGGTTCGGTTGGTTTTCATCGGTGGTAAATTCGGATGGCGTGGGACGCTGCTGCCATGTCAAAGTCGGCTCGCAGCACCACGCGCCGAGAGTGTACCGACCTGTGCCTCACCGACAAGGCATTTAGCAAACCGGCCTCATGGTTCGGCGATCTCTCATGCCGGGCGAATCGATCCTGCACAGGTTTCTGCCTGCTGCCTGCTCCATCCTCAACGCTCCACGCTCAGAACTCAGTGTTCGACCTCGCCTCCGACAACTCTGGGAGTATGTCGGATTCCCCAAGTGTCAGCTGTGGACGCTTAAGTAATAATATCTAATAAATGTTACCATGCGAGGACTGACCCCATCAACGTCTAGGGAACCACCACGACCCGGCCCTTGCCTTCGAGCCATTTTTCAGTGGCGGCGGTGTAGGTGCCGGCTGGCTTCTTGACTTGGCTGACGATGAGCGACTTGACGGTTAGCACGCCGCTCTTGCCGTCCGGGCCGTCGGTCTTGACTGACGTGTTAGGAGCCAATGTGAGGGCTGCGACGGTTTCACTGCAACCGTTGAGGCTCAGATAGGCGGCACCGCTGTCGCCGGCATTGAGCACACTGATACTGGCGCTGTCCTTGATTTGATCGCTGTTAGCCCAGTGCAGGCAGTCGTTGAATCCCTGGCCGCCGACCACCACGTCGCCGCTGATGGCGTCCACGCCGGCGGGCTTCTCTAACTGAACTCGGCCGGTGTTGATGAAAAACTTGCCACTGCAAGTGTTCGGTTTGGTGCCTGCCAGGCGCAGCGGTTCATTTTTGAGGTGGCTGCTGGACGGGGCCATCAGCAGATGCACGTCGCCGCTGCCCGAGATGCAGCCGGAGTAGCACAGCGAGTTGCCGGCCCCGCTATCGAGGGTGATTGAGTGGCCGTTGGTGACCACGTCGATGTCGCAGTTGCCAGTCTGCCAGCCGAACTTGGTATCGGCAGTTAGATTGGCGCAATTGCCGGCTCCTATCTCCTTGTTAGGGACGACGTATTCGCCCTTGGCATCGATGCGCGGATCAATCGTCACGCTGCCGTTGCCTTCCAACCAGGGTTGGGGTGCCTTGTGGGTTCCTGCGGCAATTTTATTGCCATCGACGAGGAGCTGTTTGACGTAGAGACTGCCGCCGTTGCCGCTGCGGATCTTCGCCTGGCCATCGAGTTGCAGCCGGGCAAACGTGCTGTGGTGGCTCGCAAGGTCCAACTCACATGGTTGGGTCTTGCCATTGAGGGTGACACCGGAGCCGGGCGCAAATTGGCCGTCGCCACCTAACATGACTGTTGCGCCGGTGACCTGCAGGTTGCCAGGGATGGTGGTGACGCCTGCGGGCTTGTTGAGCTTGAGCGTTCCACTGGTTAGATATGTGTCGCCTTTGTAGGAACTGGGCGCAGGGCCGCTGAGCTCGACCGGGCCGGCGCTGAAGGTCACCCCGCCATTGCCGGAGATGAAGCCCGCATAGCTGATGGGCTTGGCCGCCGCCGCGCTGAACGTCAGGGGAAAATCGCCCGTTCTAACTGGAATTCCGCAAGCGCCAGTCGCCGGGCCAAAGGTCGTCGCTGCGCTGAGCACCGCGATACTGTTGGAGCCGATAGTGAGGTTGGGGTTGTCGAGCACGCCGCTGGTTTTCACCGATCGAACGTTGCCGACGACCACAAACCCACGGCCGGCCAGCCAGCCGTCCGCCGCCGTGTAAACCCCGTCGGCAAGGCGCGTGCCACCTCGCGTCAGCACACCCACGCTCAGCACACCACCGCTGCCTTGGACATCATCAGTTAGAATTTTTGCGTGTGGGGCCAGTTTGAGAATTGCAAAATTTTCGTTGCAGCCGTTGAGATCGAGGGTTGCCGCGCCCGCCGGGGATTCAAGCAATTCAACGACGGCGGTGTCGCTGAGTTGGTCGCTACGGGACCAGGCGAGGGTGGCCTGGGGGCTGACGATGAGGGTGCCGGATGCGGCATCGACGCCGGCGGGTTTGGCCAGTGTGAGGCGGCCGGACTTGACCCGCCAGAATTCGTTCATTGTGTTAGGCAAGGTGCCGCCCAGCACCAATAATGCGGTACCAGGCTTGTCGCTTTCGCTACCGATTTCGATTGTTCCGGCACCGCTGATCGGCCCGTTGTAGCCGCCGGCGGTGGATTCAAACGTCAATTGAAAACCGTTAGTAAGTAATGGATTGATGCAGGCGCC